>JAYUCA010000026.1:0-1633 GCA_043740535.1 Rhodospirillales bacterium
CCCTTCCCCGAGGCGCGGAAGCCCGCGTTCAAGCTGTGGATCGACTTCGGCGCGCCGCTGGGCGTGAAGAAATCGTCGGCGCAGGTGACGGCGCACTACACGCTGGACCAGTTGGTCGGGCGCCAGGTCTGCGCCGTGGTGAACTTTGCGCCGCGGCAGATCGGCCCGTTCCGCAGCGAGGTGCTGACGCTGGGGATGCCCGACGAGCAGGGCGGCGTCGTGCTGGTGCGGCCGGACATGGCTGTCCCGCTCGGCGGGCGGCTGTTCTGATGGCGCAGCGCTGATGGCCCAAGCATACGCCACCGTCACCTGGGACCAGTTGCACCGGGACGCCCGCAGCCTGGCGGCCACGCTGATGGCCCGCGGCCCCATCACCGGCCTGGTGGCGATCAGCCGCGGCGGACTGATCCCGGCGGCGATCGTGGCGCGAGAGCTGGATTGCCGCCTGGTGGAAAGCGTCTGCGTCGCGAGCTACGAGGAGGAATCGCAGGGCGAGCCGCGCCTGCTGAAGCCACCGGCGGCGGCCGGCGACGGCGAGGGCTTCGTCATCATCGACGACCTGGTCGACAGCGGCACGACGGCGCGGATGGTCCGCGCACTGCTTCCAAAGGCCTATTTCGCCTGCCTGTATGCGAAGCCGGCGGGCGCCGGGGTGGCTGACGCCTATGTGGTCGAGGTGCCGCAGGACACGTGGGTGCTGTTCCCCTGGGACACTGCGCCGCTTTTCGTGCCGCCGATGGCGCATGGGGCCGGGTAGGTGTTGCACGCAAGGGATCGGTGGGCTACGTCACCGCTTCTGCAGCGGCGCCCGTAGCTCAATTGGATAGAGCACCAGACTACGAATCTGGGGGTTGGAAGTTCGAGTCTTTCCGGGCGCGCCAGAGTTCGATCCGATGCAACTATCGCGGGGATCGAGACTTTAGCCAGTTAGGACCGGGCGCGCTGGCGTAACGGGTGAGCGGGAGCTTTCAATGAACAGCCTCAAGGCTTTCGGCGCCATGTTGGGCGTCGTCGTCATTCTGGGTTCTTGCGCATCGCCGGGCGCCGCCCAGGGGTATGGCGGATACCCCGGCCAGGACCGGGGGTATCAACCCGAGCCTGAACGGCGGTATCCGGACCAGCGTTACCAGCAGGAAGAGCGCTACCAGCAGGAGCGGCGGCGGGAACTTGAATATCGCGAAAGGAACGATGACCAGCGGCGGCGGGAGTATGACAGCCGTGAGCGGAATGACGAGCAACGGCGCCGGGGCGATCGCGATCAGCAGTATGAGCGTGAACGGGCCGACCGATCGCAGGCCGGGCAGCAGCAGGCGCAGCAACAGGTGCGTGACGCCCAGCAACGGCACAACCAGGGCGTCGTCGCCTTGCAACAGCAGTTCAACCAACGGCAGATCAGCCGCGGCCAGATGGATGCAGGGATCGCGCAGCTCGAAGTACAGATGAATGCGGAGATACAGCGCGCCCAGCAGGGCCAGCGCCGCTGACGGCCCCATCCCCGCGCCTTGTTCCCATCATCGTCATTGCGACCCGCTTGGCGGAGCAATCCAAGCCCAAAAGACCGAGCGTTGGCCCTGGATCGCGACGCCGCAAGGGCGGCTCACGATGACGAATGAGGTCAGTCCCGCTCAATCCC
>JAYUCA010000027.1:0-2312 GCA_043740535.1 Rhodospirillales bacterium
CATGAACACGTCCGACGCCTTCACGCTGATCTTGAACTCGTGGAAATCATGATCCTGTAATATCTTGGCGTGCTCCAGGGCGCTTTCCACCAGCGCCTCGGGGTTCGGCTCGCCGTATTTCTCCAGCAGGTGCTTCTCGAGGCTGCCGGCGTTGACGCCGATCCGCATCGAGCAGCCGTGGTCCCGCGCCGCCTTGACCACTTCCTTGACCCGCTCCGCGCTGCCGATGTTGCCGGGGTTGATGCGGAGGCAGGCGGCGCCGTTCTGTGCAGCCTCGATCGCGCGCTTGTAGTGGAAATGGATGTCGGCGACGATCGGCACGCCTACCGCGGGCACGATGTGCTTCAGCGCCAGGGCGCTTTCCTGGTCGGGGCAGGAAACGCGGACGATGTCCACGCCCGCTTCCTCGGCGCGCTTGATCTGGGCGATCGTGGCGGGCACGTCGGTCGTCAGGGTGTTGGTCATGGTCTGCACGGTGATCGGCGCGCCGCCGCCCACCGGGACATTGCCCACGAACACCTGGCGCGACACGCGCCGGTCGATCTGCTGATACGGACGGTAGCTCATGGACCTCGTTCCCGGTTGCCCGCCCCCAACATAGGGCCGGACGCCGGCAGGTTCTACTGCGCTGCGGGCTTCGGCGTCGAGACGGGGGCGGGCGCCGGGCCCGCCTTGACCGCATCCGGGTCAAGCAGGACGTCGCGGCGCACCACGCCCAGCGGCCCCAACGACGGGGCAACGACGCCATCGACCAGCAGTTCCGTGCTGCCGGCGTTGCCTGTGGTCAGCAGCAGCTGCTGGCCCTTCGGCACCGGCCAGCTCTCGCCGGCGCGCATCACGCGGTTCAGCAGCACCGGTCCCTGCTTCTCCCGCACCTGGATCCAGGAATCGGCCTTCAGCCGCAGCACCAGACGCCCGGCGTCGGCGGCGGGGACGGGCGTGGGCGGCGGCATCGGCGGCGCCAGGATCACGGGCGGGGGCAGCACGACGGGCGCCAGGGCCGGCGCCGGCGCAGCGCCCGGCGGCGGCAGGATGGACGCGACCTGCGGCGACGGGTTCGACATCGGGGCCGCACGGTCGGCCAGCGGCGCCAGCCGCTCTGGCACCGAAGGCACCACCGGGGCCGGAGACGGCCGGTCGCCCGAGAACTTGTACCAGGCGCCGTAGGAGCCCACGGCGATCAGCACGCCCACCAACACGACGGCGCCGGCCGGCACGCCCCGCTCCGGCACCGGGGCCGGGAACGCAAGCTCGGGCTTGCGGTTGACCTCGTGCGCCTCCGCCCGGAAGCGCCGCGCGACCTCCGAGGCATCGAGCCCCAGGAACGTCGCATAGCTGCGCAGGAACCCGACGGCGTAGGCGTTGCCGGGCAGGTCGGACAGGCGGCCCTCCTCGATCGCCTCCAGGAACGGCAGGCGGATGCGCAGCGTCGCGGCGACGTCCGGCAGGCTCCATCCCAGGCGTTGCCGTGCGGCGCGCAGCTCTGCGCCGACGCGGGACGCACCCATGGCCGGCCCGCCGTCTTGGGTGTCGTCGGCGGCGGACATCATCTCCGACGCCTCCTGGAACTTGGGCTTGCGGTCCTGCAGCACTCTGCACCTCTTCGATGACGGGCATCTAACAGGGAACGGCTTGACTTGCCAACGTCAGCGGATTCGCAACGGCCGAGGTTGCCGTTCAAACGGTCATGGACCGATCTGGACGCCTTCCCAGCGCAGCAGCCCGTCCGGCCGCGGCGCGATGCCGGTCACCCCGGCGCGCACGCCCCACAGCCAGGTGAAATGATACAGCACCATGATGGGCCGGTCGGACAGCCACATCGTGGCCGCCTGTGCATACAGCGCCGCCCGGGCCGTCGTGTCGCCGGATTGGGCTGCCCGTGCCAGCACGTCGTCCAGCGCCGGGTTGCAGTAGCCGCCCCAGTTCAGGAAGCCCTTGCAGGCGACCCAGATGCTGAGGTTGCCGTCGGGATCGGGCCGGCCGCTCCATATCCCCATCGCCGCCTGGTGGCCGCCGGCCTTCGCGGTGGCCACCATCGTGGCACTCTCCATCTGCGTCAGCGCGACGTCGATGCCGCCCTCGGCCGCCATCGCCTGGATCACCTGGCCGACCTGCGCGGAGACGGGGTCGTTGCCCACGATCAGCCCGAGCGGCGCGCGTTCCAGCCCCGCCGCCCGCAGCAGCGCGCGGGCGCCCGGCAGGTCCCGCTTCGGCGCCGGGTGCTGGGCGTCGTAGAAGCGGCTGCCCGGCGCCTCGGTCTGGTTGCTGGGCACGTAGCGGCCGTCGTAGACGACCTGGTTCAGCGCCTCCCG
>JAYUCA010000028.1:0-5789 GCA_043740535.1 Rhodospirillales bacterium
TGGGCTACGACGGCGTGACCGGCTTCAACATCTACAGCATGATCGTGGCAGTCCTCGGCGCGGTCATCGTGCTCTTCATCTATCACGCCATCACGGGCCGCCGCGCGACCAACTAGGCTGAAAGTACAGTCGCCTTGACGCCGGCTGTCATGGCAACGACGGGATCCCCGGGTCAGAACAGGCCCGGGGATTAGAGCGGTATCGTTTCAGGTTGCTTGGACCTGAAACGAGCTTCCGCGTTCTTAATCAACAAACTAGAGCATGATCGCTTCATCTACCTGAAGCGATCATGCTCTAGCGTATCGGCCACGTCACATCTTGACCGACTGCACCGCTTCCTCCACCTCCTGGAAGCTCGGCATGTGCTGATTCGGCGCCATTTTCCGGCCCGTCTCCACGCTGACCTGCGGTGCGTTGCCCTGCAGGTGGCTGACCAACACTGCCCGGATCACCTCGAAATACTTCGCTTCCTCCTCGACGACGCTTTTCAGCCGTGCGGCGAACGGCCCGGCCATCCCGTAGGCCAGCAGCACGCCCAGGAACGTCCCCACCAACGCGCCGCCGATCATCGCCCCCAACACAGCCGGCGGCTCGCTGATGTGCGACATCGTCTTGATCACGCCCAGCACCGCGGCGACAATCCCCAGGGCCGGCAGACCGTCCGCCATGTTCTGCAGCGCATGTGCCGGATGCAGCTCCTCATGCAGCGTCTTCTTCAGCTCCCGCGCCATCACATCCTCGATCTGGTGCGGATCGTCGGCGTTCATGCCCATCATCCGCATGTAATCGCAGATCATGTCCGTCGCGTGATGGTTGCCCAGAATGTTCGGATACAGCTGGAACGCACTGCTGTCTGCCGGCTTCTCGATATGCGGCTCCAGCGCCATGGCCCCCTTCGTCGAGGCCAGGCGCACGAAATAATACAGCAGGCTCAATAGCTCCACGTAGTGCGCCTTATGGAACGTCGCCCCCTTCAATATCTTCTTGAAACCGGCCAGCGTGTGCTTCACGTCGTGCATGCTGTTCGACATCAGGAACGTCCCGATGGCCGCCCCGCCGATGGTCAGCAACTCGAACGGCATCGCCTCGATCAGCGGCTCGAAACTGCCGCCCGACAGCGCGTAGCTGCCGAACACGCAGATGAACAGGAACCCCAGCCCGCCGATCGTCAGCACGGCGCGGCGCCCCGGCCCTGCACTAGTCCAACTGTCATCAGCGCCCGGCGGCGGGCTTGTCGCGCAGCACCACGATGGCGATCCGCCGGTTCGCCGCCGCAAGCCTGTCATCGGCCATCAGCGGATCCCGGTCCGCCATGCCCGCCACGCTCCGAACCCGAGCCTCCGGCAACCCGGCCTCCACCAGCAGCCGCCGCGTGGCGTTCGCCCGGTCCGCCGACAAATCCCAGTTCGACCGGTCCGCACCCTTGTACGGCGCCGCGTCCGTGTGGCCGGTGATGCTGATCGCCTCCGGCAGCCGCAACAGCACCGGCGCGATCTTCGCAAGCACCGCACGCGCGCGCTCGTTGGGCGCAGCAGAGCCCAGCGCGAACATCGGCTGCCGCTCCTCGTCGACAAGCTGCACCCGCAGGCCTTCCGGCGTCACGTCGATCATCAGTTGCCGTGCAAGGTCGGCCAGGGCCGGGTCGGAGCTGACCGCGTCCCGGATCTGCTGGGCCGCACGCTCGAACGCCGCACGCTCCCGCTTGTCCAACTCCGCCTGGATGTCCTTGTCGGTCGGCGGCTGGTTCAGCGCGCGGTTCGCCGCCTGGACCTGCGTCGGCGGCTGCGGCTTGAGGCCGCCCATCTGCGGCTCGACACCCGATGTCGTCCCGGCCCGGTCCGGCGCCGCCTCGCGCGCCATCCCGGCCGCCGCCTTGCCGTTGATCGTCATCCCGCCGGACTGCGCCCCGTCCACTGCGGCCCCGGCGCCCCCGCCATCGCCGCGGTTCGCCGGGCCAGGCGCCTGTCCCGACATCTCAGCCTGGTCGTCATCCTCCATCTGGTCCAGCGGATGCCGTGTGTCCTGGACCCGCACCGCCCCGCGGTCCGACGCCAGCGAGCCGTCGCTGTTGACCGTGCGCCCACCGAAGGGCATCCCGAAACCGGACGTGGAGGCCGACATCCCGTTATGCGGGCTGAAATAATCCGCGATGCCCCGCTTCTGGTCCTCGCTCGTCGCGTTCAGCAGCCACATCAGCAGGAAAAACGCCATCATCGCCGTCACGAAGTCCGCATAAGCGACCTTCCAGGCGCCGCCGTGGTGACCACCTTCGACGACTTCCTCTCGCTTGATGATGATCGACGCCTTCTCCTTCCCGCCGGCCATTCTGCGCCCCTGCTGTCACCAGGCGCACCATGACCTCGAACGGTTAAGGTCGCCTGAAGGCCCCCCGCTTACACCAGGGCTCCGGGACCACGACCCCGTTCCACCGCCGCATCGCGTCATCTCCGCCGGCATCAGGCTCGGGACGTGCCTTGGCCCGCATTCGCGATGAAAGTGGAACACGAAGCCGCACTCCACCCTGCGATTGTGAAGGGGGCACGCCTTCGGGCGCCTGGTATTACTCCGCCGCCGCGGCCGTCACGGCGTCCGGCGCCTCCGCCATCGTCAGGAACTTCTCGGCCTCCAGCGCCGCGATGCATCCCGTGCCCGCAGCGGTCACCGCCTGCCGCCAGTGCTTGTCCTGCACGTCCCCCGCCGCGAACACGCCGGGCGCCGACGTCTGCGTGCGCCCGGGCTGGGTCAGAACATACCCCTCCGCATCCAGCGCCACCTGGCCCTGGAACACCGCAGTGTTCGGCATGTGCCCGATCGCGACGAACACCCCGTCCACTTCCAGCGTGGCCGATCCCCCGGTCCGCACGTTACGCAGCCGCACGCCCGTCACCACCTCCGGCTGGCCTGCGCCGAGCACCTCCTCCAGCGCCGTGTCCCACAGCACGTCGATCTTCGGGTGCGCGAACAGCCGCCGCTGCAGGATCTTCTCCGCCCGCAGGCTGTCCCGCCGATGGATCAGCGTCACCCGGTCGGCATGGTGCGTCAAATACAGCGCCTCCTCCACCGCCGTGTTGCCGCCGCCGATCACGCAGACGCGCTTGCCGCGGTAGAAGAACCCGTCGCACGTGGCGCAGGCCGAAACCCCCGCCCCCTGCAGCCGCTGCTCGGACGGCAGCCCCAGCCAGCGCGCCTGCGCTCCGGTGGCGATGATCACCGTGTCGGCCAGGTAGACGTCGCCGCCGTCGCCCACGCAGCGGAAGGGCCGCGCGGAGAAATCCACCTGCATCACCAGGTCGCTGACGATCCTCGTGCCGACATGCTCGGCCTGCTTGCGCATCTGCTCCATCAGGAACGGACCCTGGATCGCATGCTCGAACCCCGGATAGTTCTCCACATCCGTCGTGATCATCAGCTGCCCGCCCGGCTGGAGCCCGGCCACCAGCACCGGGTCGAGACCCGCCCGTGCGGCGTAGATCGCCGCCGTGTATCCGGCTGGCCCGGCGCCGATGATCAGCACGCGGGTGGGAATCGTCGTCACGGTGTTCGGGGACATGGGTCTGCGGCTCCGGTGGACGCCAAAGATACCGGGCCACCGCCGCCCCATGCAAGGAACCGCACCCCGCGCGCCCCCCGACACACGCCCCGATACACGCCCCGACACGGGCTTGAGGCCCCTGCGATGTTGTAATATTCTTTCGTCAAATGGGGGCGGCGTCGATCAAGACCATGAAACCTGGCATCACCGAGCAACCGGAGCTGGACTCCATCGACCGCCGAATCCTTGCCGAACTGCAGGTGGACGGCCGCATGACCAACGTCGAGCTGGCCCGCCGCGCCGAGATCACCGCCCCCCCCTGCCTCCGCCGCATGCGGCGGCTGGAAGACTCCGGCATCATCCGCGGCTACCACGCCGACACCGACCCCCAGCGCCTGGGGTGGGAGATCATGTTCTTCGTGATCGTCGGCCTGGAAAGCCAGAAGGAACTGGTCCTGACCGCCTTCGAGCAGATGGTCGCCGAGTGGCCGGAGGTCCGCGAATGCCACATGATCCGCGGCGGCGGCGACTTCCTGCTGCGCCTGGTCGCCCGCGACACCGCCCACGAGAACCAGCTCACACAGCGGCTGACCGGAGCGTCCAGCGTCAGCCGGGTGCAAACCCTGCAAACCATCCGCACCAGCCGCAACCTGGCTGGCGTGCCGCTGTAGGGCCGCGGGTTCCAGGACCCCAGCGGCCGCGCTCGGCATGGGACCATCCCTGACCGGCGACCCGGTCAAGCCAAGCCCGGCCGCATGGAGTGCCACCGCCCTCGCGGCCCTCGGCCTGTTGACCGCCATCCGCCTTGCCGTCGCCGCGGCCGCGCCGCTGTCCCCCGACGAGGCCTATTACTGGGTCTGGTCCCGCGCGCTCGCCCCGGGCTACCTGGACCACCCCCCCATGGTCGCGCTGTGGATCCGTGTCGGCACGGCGCTTGCGGGCGATACCGCGCTGGGTGTCCGCCTGCTGGCCCCCCTCTCGGCCGCGCTCGGCTCCGTCCTGTTGGCCCGCGCCGCCGATGCGCTGTTCCCCGGGCGTGCGGCCGGTTTCGCTGCGGCGCTGCTGTTCAACGCAACGCTGATGGCCGCCGCCGGGGCCGTGACGATGACGCCCGACACGCCGCTGCTGTTTTTCTGGACCGCTGCCGTTTATGCCCTGGCCCGCATCGCTGCGGGCGGCGCGGGCCCATGGTGGCTTGCGGTCGGCGCAGCGGCCGGGCTGGGGCTCGACAGCAAATACACCGCCGCCCTGCTGGGCCCTGGCATCGCGTTGTGGCTGCTGACCCCGGCGATGCGGCCCCGGCTGCGCACCCCGTGGCCGTGGCTGGGCGGCGCGCTGGCCGGGCTGCTGTTCCTGCCCGTGGTGTGGTGGAACGCCTGGCATCACTGGGCGAGCTTCATCCGCCAGGGCGGACGCGCCGCCGACTGGGCGCCAGCCCTGGCGATGCGCCATCTCGGTGAACTGGCGGCAGGCCAGGCCGGCCTCGCGACGCCGCTGATCTTGGTCCTGTTCGCCGCCGCCGCCGCCGCCGCCGCACGGCGTTGGCAAGACCCGGTGTGGTCGCTGCCTGCAGCGCTCGTGCTGCCCGGCGCCGCGGTTTTCGTGCAGCATGCGCTGGGCGACCGCGTGCAGGCGAACTGGGCCGCCATCCTCTACCCCGGCTGCGCCCTTGCCGCCGCCGGGCTCGGGTCGCGGTGGACCCGGCCTGCGGCCGCTGTCGGCTTCGCGCTGTCTGCCCTTTTGTATGTGCAGGCCACGCTGGCCCCGGCGCCGCTGCCGCGGGGCCTGGACCCGACCCTGCGCCTGGCCGGCTGGGACGGTCTGGCCCGCGCCGCGGCCGCGGCGGACCCCGGCGCCGCCTACCTCGCCGCCGAGGAATACGGCGCCGCAGCCCTGCTCGCCTGGTCCGCACCAGGACTGCCGGTTCTCGCCGCCGAGCCCCGGTGGCGGCTGTTCACCCTGCCTGCCGCCACCACCGCGGCCCCTGGCCTGCTGCTGCTCAGCGCCCGCCGCAGCGAGCCGCCGGACCCCGCCACCTGGCAATCCGCCGAGGCGGCCGGCGCCATCACCCGCAGCCGCGGCAGGGTCGTGGCCGAAACCTACCGCCTCTACCGGGTCGTCCTTCGCCCCGGCGCAACCGCCGTCACGCTGCCCGCGCCATGACGATGCGGACAGGTCAATGCTTGATGTCCCTGGTATGACGCCAATGACATTAAGTAGATACTCGTCATCGCGAGCCCTTGCGAAGCGATCCAGG
>JAYUCA010000029.1:0-13614 GCA_043740535.1 Rhodospirillales bacterium
GCTGGCAGGCCGCGACGATTTCGAGATGCGGGTGGTGGGGTCCGGTCCGGAAACCGCCGAGCTGGATCGTTTGCGCCGCCTGCCCAACGTGACGGTGGAGAACCGCTGGGTGCCCGAGGATGAACTGGGCGACCTGCTGGGTTGGGCGGATGCGCTGGTGCTGTCGCATCGGGAGGCAAGCCAGAGCGGTGTGGCTGCCGCCGCCATCGCGGCCCGGCGCTGGGTGATCGGCACAAGGGTGGGCGGCCTGGTGGAGCAGCTGCAGGACCAGGACATGGCCGTGCTGTGCGCGCCGGAACCCGCAAGCATCGCGGCAGCGATCGCCGGCCTGTCTGGCCGCGCGGCGCCGCCTGGCATTCCGGGCGGTGATTGGCGCGGCACGGCGGAGGCCGTCGCGGCTGCGTTGGGCGACCTGATCAGGCGCACGCCCGCGGCCAGGCATGCCGCGGACCGGGTGATGAGCCCGGGACGCTTGTCGTAACTTGCCGCGGTTGTGCTCACCGAAAAGGCGGATGACGCTGCGCTTTTCCGCCCTACAGTAGGGACATCTGCTGTTGCCGGCCGGGGACGCGGAACTGGGAGGTGTCCAGCGACTCGCGGCCGCCGAAGCCGTGTTGGCGCCTGGCGCGGTCGAAGCGTTGGGCCAGCAGGTCCGCATACGGGCCCTGGCCTTTGAAGCGGGTGCCGAACTCGCTGTCGTTCAGCTTGCCGGCGCGGGTTTCGCGGATCATCGACAGCACGCGGCGGGCACGGTCCGGCACGTGTTCGTTCAGCCACGCGGTGAACATGTCCCTGAGCTCGTGCGGCAGGCGCAGCAGCACATAGGCGGCATGGCGCGCGCCCGCCCGCCTGGCCGCTTCCATGATCCGTTCCAGCTCCGCGTCGTTCAACCCCGGGATCATCGGCGCGGCCAGCACGGCTGCCGGCACGCCGGCCTGGTTCAGCGCCCCGATCGCCTGCAGGCGACGCGCGGGCGTGCTGGCCCGTGGCTCCATGATCCGCGCCAGCGCCGGGTCCAGCGTGGTGACCGATAGCCAGACCCGCACCAGATTCTTCGCCGCCATGCGCTGCAGGATGTCGAGATCCTGCAGCACGCCGGCCGACTTCGTCACGATGCTGACCGGGTGCTGGAACTTCTCCAGCACCTCCAGCACCGACCGGGTCAGCCGCAGCGTCCGCTCGACCGGTTGATACGGGTCCGTGTTGGAGCCCAGGGCCAGCATCGCCGGCTTGTAGCCGGGCTTGGACAGCTCTTTTTCCAGCAGGGCCGCCACGTCCGGCTTGAAGGCGATCCGCGTCTCGAAATCGAGGCCCGGCGAGTAGCCGAGATAGGCGTGGCTGGGCCTCGCATAGCAATAAATGCAGCCATGCTCGCAGCCGCGATACGGGTTCACCGCGCGGTCGAAGCCGATATCCGGGCTGTCGTTCCATGCGATGGCGGAGCGGGAATGATCGCGCTCCAGCACGGTTTCCAGCGGCGGCAGCGTCAGTTCGTCGCCCGTCAGGAACGACCAGCCGTCATCCGCCGCGCGGCCGACCTGCGTATCGAAGCGGGAGGCCGGGTTGGTGACCGCACCCCGGCCCTTGCGGGCCAGACTCGGCATCGGCGCATCGGCCGGCGTTTCCGCCATGCCGGCGCGGTCCATCGCGGCCAAAGCGTCGGGCTCGGCCTCCAGCGTCATGAACGAACCGTCCGGCATGCTCCCGTTCCCTGCCTGTTCCAGGGGCAGGATGCCGACGCGTGCGGCCGGTTGTCAAGAACAATCCAAGAACATTAGCCCGCGGCGCGCAGATGCTCCTGCAGCCGCGGCATCAGCTCGACCAAATTGCACGGGCGATGCCGTGCATCGAGCTGCCACAGCAGGATGTCATCCCATGCATCCTTCACCGCCCCCGTGCTGCCCGGCAGCGCGAACAGCAGCGTGCCGCCCGCCACGCCCGCCAGCGCACGGGACTGCATCGTCGACGTGCCGATCTTCTGGTAGCTGAGCATGCGGAACAGCTCTCCGAACCCTTCGATCTTCTTCTCCAGCACCCGTTCGAACGCCTCGGGCGTCACGTCGCGGCCGGTGATGCCGGTGCCGCCGGTGGTGATCACCACGTCGATGGCCGGATCGGCGATCCAGCCGCGCAGCCGCTGTTCGATAGGGCCTGCGTCGTCCCGCTCGATGGCGCGGTCGCCCACGTGGTGGCCGGCCTTGCCGATGCGTTCCACCAGCGTGTCGCCCGACCGGTCATCGGCAAGAGTCCGAGTGTCGGACACCGTCAAGACGGCAATGGTGACAGGGATGAATGCGCGGCTTTCGTCGATTCGGGACATGTCGCCCCCTTCCTGGTCAGTGCAGTCGCGCCGCGGTTTCCCGCCGGGCCGGACGGGCCTGCACGCGCGGCCACAACCCGGCAGCCAGCTCGTCCAGGCTTGGCGACGCCAGGCCCAGTTGTGCCGCATACAACCAGGTGTAGGCCAGCACGCGTGGCACGTAGGCGCGCGTCTCCTCGCCGGGAAGCGCCTCGATGAACAGCAGCGGATCGTGCTCCTGCCGCATCACGTCCAGCCAGCGCCCGAAGTTGCCTGGCCCGGCGTTGTAGCTGGCAACCAGCCGGATCAGGTCCGAGCCAATCGACTCGAACTGCATCAGGTGCGTCATGTAGCGCTGCCCGACATCGAGGTTGGTGGCCGGGTCCTGCAGGTGCGGCGCCGCGCCCTGCATCACGAACTGCGCGGTGACGGGCATCAGCTGCATCAGCCCGCGGGCGCCGGCCGGCGATACGGCCCCGGCGTCGAAGTTGGATTCCATCCGGGTCAGCGCATAGACCAGCGCCTGGTCGAAGCGGAACCCGCCAGCCGGCCGCAGCCGGTTGGCCGGCAGATGGACGGACGCCGGCTGCATGACGGCGCCGAGTTGCGTCACCAGATCGGTCAGGCCGGCAGCGCGGGCCGTCAGCAGGATCGACCGGCCGAAGCCCGGCTGGTCCCGCGTCTCCGTGAACAACAGCCGAAGCTCGGCGGCCGCCTTGGCCGGCTGACCGACCTGCAGCAAGGCCAGCGCGCGGTCGCCGCGGGCGGAGGCGGCCACGGCATCGACGTCCGCGCCGCCCAGCGTGTCCCGCTCATAGGCAGCCAGCGAAACCTCGATGGGCTGTCCCAGAACGCGCCGGGCGAGCAGACCGTAGAAGGTGCGCGGGTCCTGTGCGGCGCGATGCATCCAGGGTCCGTGCTCGCCGCGGGTCACGAGGTTCGCCCGCGCAGCCCAGAACGCGGCGCCGGCCCGTTGGCCGGGCGCGATCAGCCGGGCGCGATAGGCGGACTCAAAGAGGATACGCGCCAGCTCGAACCGGCCCAGGCGCCACGCGGCGAGACCGCCGACCCAGGGCGCCAGTCCGACCGCGCCATGGGCCCGCCCGTGCGCCTCCTCGGCGAGGCCGAGCGCCTCCATGTCCTTGCCCTGGCTGAACATCGCCCGGGCGATCTCGGCGCGCAGGATCGCGCCGTATTCCGGCGACAGACCCTTGGTCCGGCCGACCACGTTGGTCGCCCGGTCGAACTGCCCGGCCCGCGCGGCTTCGCGGACGGTGCGGTCCAGCGCCGGGTTGCGGTGCACCAGACGATCGCTGGTCTCGATGTCGTCCCCCGGGGGGGCGGAGGCGAATGGGGGCAGCGCCGGGGGCGGCGGTGGCGGTGCCCCCTTCGGCAGCCTTGCGCACAGCATGGCATGGATCGCCGTTGCGTCCGGCAGGTGCGCGTAGCGGGACAGCCAGTCCCGCAACTCAGGGATCGGCGCGCGGGCCGCGACCGGCTGCGATTGGGTCCCCAGATAGCGGTCCGCCAGGATGTGCCCCAGCAGCGCGCTGTCATCCAGGCCATCCAGCGATGCCGCGGGATCCTTGAACGCCTGGCGCACCAGGCGCGCCACGGCAGCCGGCAACGGCCGGGGCAAGGCGCTGCCACCGCCCGGCAGGCTGAGCCTGGGGACGGCAAGCGCCGTGTCTTCGAAATTCTCCTGCGCCTGAGCGGGCGAGAAGGTCGGTGAGGCAACCCCGGCTAGAAATGCGGCCCCGGCAATGAAGGCCCGGGCGGCGTAGAAACGGGGTCGCGCTAGGCAAATCCCTCGCATAGGGCGGACCGGCTACACGTCCTTGCCGGAGGATGCAACTCAAGCAAACGCGACCTGGATGAAGAAACGCCGCTAATTTCCTGAATCTGATGCATCGGCGCTATGCAAAGATAACAGATCTGCCCATGTCGCCTGCTTGTTCGACGGGCTGTTCAGCCATTGATCGGGCGGCAGCATTGGCAAGGCGGGGATTGGGACTGTCAATCCGGGAATAACCGCTTCGGTCCATTTGCCGCGCGGCCGCCGCCGGCCGTTTTCGTCGCCCACCAGCGCACGCAGCGGGGAAGCCCCCAGCAGAACAAGCCGGCGCGGCCGGGTCAGCACCAGCAGGCGATGCAGGAATGGCAGGCATAGCGCCAGCTCGGCCTCGTTCGGCGCCCGCCCGCCCGGCGGCCGCCACGGCACCAGCAGCGCCAGCAGCAGCCGGTCGCGCGACAGCCCGGCGCTGAGCAGGATGCGGTCGAGCTGCCCGCCCGCCTCGCCGCTGAAGGCCTGGCCGGCGCGGTCATCCTCTGGCCCCGGCGCCTCGGCCACCAGCACCAGGCCCGCATCGGGGTTGCCACTGGGCGCCACGGTCAGGGACGCGGTGCCACGCAGCGGGCACGCGTCGAACCGGTCCAGCGCCGCGTGCAGCGACACGAGATCGGCGGCGCCGGCCGCGGCGCTGGCCGCCAGCGCCGGACCGGCGGCGAGGGCCACGAGGGCCGATGGCCGGGCGGGCGCCGCCACGGCCGGCTGCGACGACGCGCGGGCCGGCAGCGGCGCAAAACGGTCGGCCGGCGCGTCCAGCAAGGCCTCGTCGGCCCCCCATTCGATCTGCAGCCGCAATGCGGCCAGCCCGTCCATCATCTGCCTGGCCCCCGGTGTGCGGAGATTTGTGACACGATCGGGTTTTGCGCAACCCGTGAAACACCCTACCTTGGAGTGGGGCACCGGAGGCGGGAATGGCGGAACGCGAGGCGATGGAGTTCGACGTGGTGGTGGTGGGGGCCGGCCCGGCCGGGCTCTCGGCCGCCATCCGGCTGAAACAGCTTGCGCCCGGCGCGACCGTCTGCGTGGTGGAAAAGGGCGGCGAGGTCGGCGCGCACATCCTGTCCGGCGCGGTGATCGAGCCGCGGGCGCTGAACGAGCTGCTGCCGGACTGGCAATCGACCGGCGCGCCGCTGCTGACCCCGGCGAAGGACGACCGGTTCCTGTTCCTGACCGCCACCCGCAGCATCCGACTGCCCACGCCGCCGCAGATGCACAACGCCGGCAACTACGTTGTCAGCCTCGGCGACGTGTGCCGCTGGCTCGGCACGCAGGCCGAGGCGCTGGGCGTCGAGATCTACCCGGGCTTCGCCGCCGCCGAGCTGCTGACCCAGGACGGCCGCGTCGTGGGCGTCGCCACCGGCGACATGGGGGTCACCAAGGACGGCGCCGAAGGTCCCAACTACCAGCCCGGCATGGAGCTGCGCGCCACCTACACCCTGTTCGCCGAAGGCTGCCGCGGCAGCCTGAGCAAGCAGGTCATGGCCCGCTTCAACCTGCGCGACGGCGTCGATCCGCAGACCTACGCCATCGGCATCAAGGAACTGTGGGAGATCCCGGCCGAACGCCACCAGCCCGGCCTGATCGAGCACACCACCGGATGGCCGCTGGACGCCGGCACCTATGGCGGCTCCTGGCTTTATCATTTCGGCAACAACCTGGTGTCATACGGCTTTGTCATCGGCCTGGACTACCGCAACCCGTGGCTGTCCCCGTTCGAGGAGATGCAGCGGTTCAAGACGCACCCGCAGATGCGAAAGCACTTCGAAGGCGGCCGGCGCGTCAGCTATGGCGCGCGGGCGCTCAGCGAGGGCGGCCTGCAGTCCATCCCGAAGCTGACCTTCCCGGGCGGCGCGCTGATCGGCGATGCGGCCGGGTTCCTGAACGTGCCGAAGATCAAGGGCACCCACGCGGCCATGAAGTCCGGCATGCTGGCCGCCGAGGCGGTGGCCGAGGCGCTGGCCAACGGCCGCCCGGCGGAGCCGGAGGGCTTCACGCAGCGCTTCCGGTCCAGCTGGCTGAACGACGAGCTGCACGCCGTCCGCAACATCCGCCCGGCCTTCGCCAAGTTCGGCTTCTATGGCGGCATCGCCTATGCGGCGCTCGACACCTATGTGTTGCGGGGCCGCGCGCCCTGGACGCTGCACCACGCCCACCCGGACCACGACAGCCTGAAGAAGGCCGCCGACGCCGAGAAGATCGTCTATCCGAAGCCCGACGGCGTGCTTACCTTCGACCGCCTGTCCTCCGTGTTCATCAGCAACACGAACCACGAGGAGAATCAGCCCGTGCACCTCCATCTGCAGGACCCGGCGCGCTGGAAAGGCGTCAACTGGGACACCTATGCCAGCCCCGAAAGCCGCTATTGCCCGGCCGGCGTGTATGAGGCCGTGGGCGTGGAGCAGGGCGAGCCGCGCCTGCAGATCAACGCGCAGAACTGCGTGCACTGCAAGACCTGCGACATCAAGGACCCGACGCAGAACATCGACTGGCGCGTGCCGGAAGGCAGCGGCGGCCCCAATTACCCGAGCGGCATGTGAGGGCCGCCTTGATCCCCGCGCGCACCGTGCGCCGAGGCGCTCTGCTGGTGCTGTCGCTGCTGTCGGCCTGCGCGGCCAATGATTTCGGGTTCGAAAGCGACGGCGCCGCCACGCGCTTCAAACCGACCGGGGCGTTCGGCGCCTACCTGAGCGGCCGCTTCGCGGTGCAACGGGCCGATGTCGACATCGCCGCCGACAAGCTGGAGCAGGCGGCCAAGGACAGCGGCATGCGCGAGGTGTCGGGCCAGGCCTTCGTGGCCGCGGTGATGGCCGGCCGGCCGGACGCGCCGCGCCTGGCCGAGGGCCTGCCGGACAATCCGGTGGCCCAGCTCGTGCTGGCCAACCGGGATGCGCAGGCCGGACGGTGGATGGATGCGGAGGCGCGCTTCAGCGGATTGCCGCAGCAGCAGGGGCTGACCCAGGCGCTGCGCCCGATCCTGGTTGCATGGGCGCAGGCCGGGCAGGGGCGTACAGCGGCCGCGCTCGGCACGCTGCAGCCTTTCGTCGATGCGGGGCGGCTGCGTGGCATCATGGCGCTGCACGCGGCGCTGATTGCCGACATCGGCGGGCAGCAGGCGGATGCGGCACGGCTGTATCGCGTGGCACAGGCGGAATACGGCGCGATGAACCTGCGGCTGGGCGTCGTGCTGGCAAGCTGGCAGTCGCGCAGCGGGGACCCGCCGGAGGCGCAGCGCACGATCCGCGAGGTGGCGGGCGCGAGCTCGGACCTCGGCATGGCTCGGCCGGCACTGGAGGCGGACGTATCCAACCGCGCGGTGCGGACGCCGGCCGACGGCATCGCCGAGGCCTACCTGGCCATGGGGGCCACGCTGCGGCAGCAGAACGCTGTGGAAACCGCGCAGATCATGCTGCGGCTGGCGCTGTCGATGCGGCCGGACTTCACCGCCGCCCGCCTGTTGCTGGCCGACATGCAGGACGCGGCCAAGCTGCAGAAGGCGGCGCTGGACACGCTGGCGCCCGTCGCGCAGGCCGATCCGCTGGTGGCCGTCGTGCGGCTGCGCCAGGCCAGCCTGCAGGACGGCCTGGGCCAGACGGAAGAGGCGACGCGGCTGCTGGAAACCCTGGCCCGCGAATACCCCGACCGCCCGGAACCGCTGACGCAGGAGGCCGACATCCTGCGCCGCAAAAGCCGGTTCCAGGAATCGGCGGCGATGTACGACCGCGCGCTGGCCCGGGTGGGTTCGCCCAGCCGCTCCACCTGGCCGCTGTTCTACGAGCGCGGCGTGGCGCGGGAGCGCGCGGGCATGTGGAAGGCGGCCGAGAGCGACTTCCAGCTCGCGCTGCAGCTGGCCCCGGACCAGCCGGCCGTGCTGAACTACCTGGGCTATGCCTGGACCGAGCGCGGCGAGCACCTGGACCAGGCCCGGCAGATGATCCAGCGCGCCGTGGAGCAAAGGCCGAACGACGGGTCGTTCGTCGACAGCCTGGGCTGGCTGCTGCTGCGCCAGGGCGACGGCCCCGGCGCGTTGAAGAACCTGGAACGCGCGGTGGAGCTGGTGCCCGAGGACGCGGTCATCAACGGCCATCTGGGCGACGCGCTGGCCGCGGTGGGCCGCTGGCGCGAGGCGGAGTTCCAGTGGCGCCGCGCGTTGACCCTGAAGCCGGACCCCGATGACGCGACGCGGATCAACGCCCGGCTCGCGGCGCTGCCGGGCGTTTCGGCGACCCAGGCCGCCGCCCCCGCCGCCACGGTCCGCTGACCGCCCGATGCAGGAGGCGGCGCGGGCCAAGGTCAACCTTTACTTGCGCGTCGTCGGCCGGCGCCCGGATGGCTACCACCTGCTCGACAGCGTGGCGGTGTTTCCGGGGGCCGCGGACAGGGTGGGCGCGGAACCGGACGGGCGCCTGACGCTGGCGTTGACCGGTCCGTTCGGGGCCGGGCTGGCGGCCGAGGCGGATAATCTCGTGCTGCGGGCCGCCCGCGCGCTCGCACAGGCGGGCGGGGTCCGGGCGGGCGCTGCGCTGACGCTGGAGAAGAACCTGCCGGTGGCCAGCGGGATCGGCGGCGGCTCCGCGGATGCAGCGGCGGCGCTGCGCGTGCTGGGGCGGCTGTGGGGCCTGTCGCTGCCGGCCGCCGAGCTTGCGCGCATCGCGGCCGGGTTGGGCGCGGACGTGCCGGTCTGCCTGGGATCGACCCCGGCGCGCATGGGCGGCATCGGGGAGCACCTGGCTGCGGCTCCGGTGCTGCCGCCCTGCGGCATGGTGCTGGTCAACCCGGGGGTCGGCGTTCCGACGCCGGCGGTGTTCCGCGCGCGCGGGCCGGGCTTCAGCGCAATGCCGGAGCTGCCGCCGCGGTGGGAGACGGCGTCCGACATGGCCCGAGACCTCGCGCCGATCGGGAATGATCTGCAAGCGGCCGCGATCGGGCTGTGCCCGGTCATCGCCGATGTGCTGGCGTGGCTGCGCGCCCGGCCAGGCTGCCTGCTGGCGCGCATGAGCGGGTCGGGCGCCACCTGTTTCGCGTTGTTCGCCGACGACGGCCCCGCGGCGCTGGCGGCGCAGGACGTTCCTGCAGGCTGGTGGGGCTGGGGCGGCCCGATGTCGGGGCATACCACGTCCCGGGGACGATGACTTTTTCTCATCGCCGCCATCGCGGGGCGCTTGGCGAAGGTCCAGGGGCCGCATGCACCGCCCCCGGCCCTGGATCGCCACGCCGCAAGGGCGGCCCGCGATGACGATGACGGCAATGGGTCATCCTCGCGGAGTTCTGGCTCGTGAAGTTCTGGCTCATGAAGTTCTGGCATAAGTGGCTTTACGGCGGGGGGGCCGGGCGCTTATTGAACAGGCGTCTGGGGCGTCGCCAAGCGGTAAGGCAGCGGACTTTGAATCCGCCATTCGAAGGTTCGAATCCTTCCGCCCCAACCAACCTGTTTCATGAACGATTACAGCAGTGTGGCAATAGCGACGCGGTAACACGCATTTAGCGAGCCGCCTGGCCCGGCCTCGCCCCCGCCACGCCAGTCGGCCCGCAGGTCAAATGAGCTTGCGGCAGGGATGGCGGTGAGCAGCTCGAACGCGTCGAGCTTCTTTCCGCCCGTATTCGCCTTCTCGAACGACCGCCTCGCGGGACGTGCTCAAGTCGAGCGCGATGAGGGGCATCTGCCACTGCTCGATCGGCCTTTGGCGGGTCTCGGGCTCGGTCCCCCCCCCCCGGTGGCACGCCCGCTGTCGCAACGCGTGTTGCACGATGGACCTTTCGAGGCCGAGCAGAGAAGATCGTGGCATGGATTGCACAACGCCCGAGAACAACCGTCCTTTGCTGCTTCCTCCTTGGCGGCCACGCATGGCGGCTCTCAGGAGCGGGGCGGGGGAGATGATTGCGGCGCTTGTGGTTGCGCTGACCGCGATCTCATCAATCCTGTCCTACTCGGCACTCCTGTTTGCCGATGCTCCGCCGGATGTCCAGGCGCAGGGGCTGTTTTCGATCCTGCTGTCCGCGCTCGTCCTGGGGATCGTGGGCGCCGCAATGAGTACGTTGCGCATCTCGTTCCTGAGCGTCGACGGGGCGAGCATTGCCGCTGTCGCAACGGTCACGGCGCCGCTTATCGCCGGGCTGGCGGGGGCGAGGCCGGGTGTACTGGGGGCGACGCTTTCGGTCGGGCTTGCAGGGGTCACCGCCTTGGCGGGATTGGCCCTGATCGGCCTTGGCTGGGCACGAGGTGGGGCGGTGGTCCGGTTCCTCCCCGTGCAACTGCTGGCCGGGCTGCTGGCCGGGACAGGCTGGTCGCTCGCGGTCGGCGGGGCGGCGGTCGCCGTCGGAAGCAAGCTGACTCCGGGGCTGCTGCTTTTGCCGGGCGCGTGGGTGCATTTCTTGCCCGCCGTCGCCTTGGCCATCGCGATCACGGTAGCCTCGCGCCGGGTGCACCTGCCGGTGGTCATCCCGGCTTTGGTCCTGACCGGGGTCGGGCTGCACCATCTCGTCTTTGCCGGCCTCGGGATGACGATCGAGCGGCAGCAGGCGGAAGGGTGGCTGCTGCCAACGCCGGGCCGGCTCGTACCCAGCTTTCCATGGACGCCGGAGGTGCTGGGGCTGGTGGATTGGGCGGCGCTGGCGCAGCAGGCGCCGGCGATCGGCGCGACGGTGGCCGTCGTCTGCCTGCTCGTGCTGGTCAATGCCGGGAGCCTGGAACTGCAAGCCAAGCAGGATGTGGACCTGGACCGGGACCTGCGCGCGAACGGCGCCGCCAACCTGATGACCGGACTGGTCGGAGGGATGCTGGGAAACCTGAGCTCTTCCCGAAGTGGCGCGCTGCACCGGATGGGCGCCAAAAGCCGCCTCACGACGATGGCCGCCGCCGCCGCCGCGGGGCTGGCGCCGATGGCGCTGCCCGGCCTCATCGGGCTGGCGCCTCGCTGGGTGCTGGGCGCCCTCGTGTTGTTCATGGGGCTGAACCTGCTGGACACCTGGGTGCTGCAGGTCCGCAAGGGGTTGAGCCCAGCGGAGTGGTTGACCGTGCCCGTCGTCCTGGCGGTGTCGGTGGTCTTCGGCCTTCCAGCGGCGGTGTTCGCGGGCTTGACCATGGGTTGCGCCACGTTTGCGTTGATGTACAGCCGCGCCTCTCCGATACGGGCCCGCTACAGGGGCGACGTCGCGCAGAGCAACGTGGACCGACCCCTCGAGGTTCGGGCGCTGCTGCAGGGCCAGGCGAATGCGGTCCTCGTGTTGTATCTGCAGGGATTCCTGTTCTTCGGCACGGCAAGCCGCCTGCTGACCGAGGTGAAGGCCGAGCTGGCCCGGTCTTCGAAAACCTTGCGGTTCCTCGTGCTGGACTGGTCCAACACCGACGGGCTCGACGGGTCGGCCAGGGCGACGCTGGAGCGGCTGCATCAGGTGACGGCCTCGTACGGGGTCACGTTGATCTATGCCGCGCTGCCGGCGGCAGCACAGGCCCGGCTTGGCGCCCTGTTGCGCCCCCAGCCGGGCTTGGAAGTGTTGCCGACGCTCGACATCGCGCTGGAGCGGATCGAGTCGGCGCTGCTCGACGGGCATGCAGCAACCGGGGCGCGGCTGGCGCTCGACGACGTCGATCCCGCGCATGCGGAGACCCTGGAACGGGCGCTTGTGCGCAACGTCGTGCCCGCGGGCCATGTGCTGATGACGCAGGGTCAGACCTCGAATGATCTCCTGTTCATCGTGCAGGGGCGCGCCGAGGTGATGGTGTCGTTTGACGGCGCCGCACCCGTTCGGGTCAGGCAGTTCGGGCCGGGGACGATGGTCGGCGAGATCGGCTTTCTGCTCGGCACGCCGCGGACGGCGACCGTCCTTGCGGTGACCGAGTGCGAAACCCGGTCGTTGACGCGCGCCGAAATGGGCCGCCTCGAGGCGGAGCATCCCGGTGCGGCGCTGGCCCTGCAACGCGCGGTTATGGCCCGGCTCAGCCGCCGGCTGTTGGACAAGGATCACCTGATCGCGGCTCTGGTCCGCGGCAACAGCAATCAGAAGGACCGATAGCTCCGAACTGATCGCTTCAGGTAGCTGAAGCGATCCTGCTCTGGTTTGGTGATGAAGAACGCGGAACCCCGTTTCAGGTCCAGGCAACCTGAAACGATACCGCTCTGATACCGGGGATATCGATCATTGACCGGTCCGCATCGTCACTGCGAGCTCTTGCGAAGCAGTCCAGGGTGGCCAGACATGATCTATCGGTCCTGGATCGCTTCGCAAGGGCTCGCGATGACGAGTCATTACTTAGACTAATATCCCTGGTATAAGTGCGGGATGACATAATCGCTACGGGATCGCCGCACGCAACTTGCCGGGACTGTTTTCACCGACGACCTTCAACCGGTGCGCCCGGGCCCGCGGCCCGTTGTGACGGCGCGGCGTGGATACCCGCATTCGCGGGCATGACGGTATTTAGGGAAAATCCGGTTAACTGGCTCAAGGCCTAACGTATCAACTCCGCGGCGAAATCCCGTCCATGAAGGCCTGCAGCGCCGGGCGCCACGCCGCCGCGTCCGCGGCG
This sequence comes from Rhodospirillales bacterium, assembly GCA_043740535.1. Lineage (GTDB taxonomy): Bacteria > Pseudomonadota > Alphaproteobacteria > Acetobacterales > Acetobacteraceae > JBBROS01. Next base: position 12,673 of record JAYUCA010000029.1, read on the forward strand.
TAGCCTGTGTGGCCGTTCGGGCTGTCGATCTCGACGTAGCGCGCATCCACCCCGGCCGCGCGCAGCTTCTCCATCACGCCCGGCGCGATGCTGGGCGGGAACAGCCGGTCTGTGCGGGACAGTGCATACAAGAGTTTCGCCTTCATCCGCGGCAGGCCCGGCACGGCGTCATACACCACCGAGGCGCGCCGCAGCACGACCAGGCTGTTTCCGTCGAAGGCGCGCGCCCAGGGTTCGGCCATGCGGCGGATTTCCGCGTCGCGCGCCGCCGGGTCCGGGAAGCGCTGCATCAGCGACGCCTCGATGCCGTACTGCTTCAGAGTCGCCACGCGCAGGTCGATCAGGGTGGGCAGGATGCCGCCCTTCTCGTAGTAGTTGCCGCCGTTCCAGTTCGGGTCCCGCGCCAGCTCGGCCTTCAGCCGGTCCACCGCGCCCAGGTCGCCGCTGCCCTTCGGTGCGCTGACGGCGACCACGACGCCGTCCATCATCTCGGGATAAGTCACGCCCCAGGTGAAGGCCTGGAAGCCGCCATAGGACGCGCCGATCACGGCCACGAGGTGCTTGACGCCCAACTGCTCCAGCAGCGCGTGCTGCGCGCGGACCATGTCCACCACGCTGAACTCCGGGAAGTCGGGACCGTAGGGCTTTCCCGTTGACGGGTTGGCGCTGGCCGGGCCGGTGGTGCCGTAGCTCGATCCCAGCATGTTGGACGACACGATGAAGTAGCGCCCCGTGTCGATCGGCAGCCCCGGTCCGATCATCGCCTCCCACGGGCCCTTCGCCGTCTCGGTCAGGCCCGGCGGCGCTTTGCCCAGCGCGTAGCGCCCGGCCGAATGCTGGCTGCTGGTGTAGCCATGCGTCATCATCACGCCGTTGCGCCCGTCCGCCGCCAGCGTGCCACAGGTCTCGTACTCGATCCGCAGTTCCGGCAGCACAGCGCCG
>JAYUCA010000030.1:0-11968 GCA_043740535.1 Rhodospirillales bacterium
CTGCCGGCCCCTGGCGCTCGCCTTGGCGGGGCGACACCGCGTGGTGCTGCCGGATTTGCCGGGCTTCGGCGGGTCGGCGCCGGTGGACGGGATCGAGGCGGTGGCCGGGCGGATCGCCGCCGGGTTGGCCGAGGAGGGCCCGGCCGTGTTGATCGGCAATGGCTACGGCAGCTTCGTCGCACTGCTGGTGGCGCTGCGCCATCCGCACCTGGTGACGAAGCTGGTGCTGGCGGGCACCGGCGCGGCCTTCAGCGAGCCGGGCCGGCAGGCTTTTCGGAACATGGCGATGGCGGCGGGGGCGAAGGGGCTGGACGCCATTGCCGACGTGGCGATGCGGCGGCTGTTCTCGCCGGCGTTCCAGGCGGACAACCCGGCCCTGGTGGCGGCGCGGCGGGAGCGGTTCCTGGCGACGGACGTCGCGGTGTTCGTGCAGGCCTGCGACGACCTGGCCGGCCTTGATCTGCGGGCCGAGGCAGCCGGCTTGCAGGCGCCGCTGCTGGTGCTGGTGGGCGACGGCGACGAGGCGACCCCGCCCGACATGGCGCGGGAGCTGGCGGCGCTGGTGCCAGGGGCCCGGCTGCAGGTGCTGCCGGGGGTGGCCCATGTGCCGCAACTGCAGGACACCGCGGGCTTCGTCCAGGCCTTGGCCGGATTCCTGCCCCGGGGCCCGCTGTAGCGGGGGCGGTTGCGTCAAACGCTGTCGCGCCCGGGATCGAGGGCGATCAGGGCTAGGATTTGCATGGACTGAGGTTAGATGAGGCCGGAACGAAGGGGCCAGGGCTGCATGAAGGCAGATGACGGGCTTGCGGCGCTGGAGGCGCGGGTCCGGCGGGCGCTGGAGATGACGGCGCATCCGCGGGCAGACTGGGTGGCGCCGCGGACGCGCAACGGGGCGCGCGTGCTGGACGTGCTGATCGTCGGCGCCGGGCAGTCGGGGCTGGCGACGGCGTTCGGGCTGCTGCGCGACAAGGTGACGAACATCCTGGTGGTCGACCGGGCCCCGCCGGGGCAGGAGGGGCCGTGGGTCACCTACGCGCGCATGCCCACGCTGCGCAGCCCGAAGGATTTCACCGGTCCGGACCTGGGCGTGGCCGAACTGACGTTCCAGGCATGGTATGAGGCGCAGCACGGCGAGGCCGGGTGGGCGGCGCTGGGCCTGATCCCCAGCAGCGACTGGCAGGCCTACCTCGACTGGTATCGGCGCGTGCTGACGCTGCCGGTGCGCAACGGCGTCGCGGCAGTGCGGATCGAGCCCGGCGCGCTGGACCCGGCCGCCGCCGCGCCCGCCGGGCGCTGCCTGCTGGTGACGCTGGACACCGGCGAGGTGCTGGCGGCGCGGAAGCTGGTGCTGGCGACGGGTCAGGACGGCACGGGGCGCTGGTGGATGCCCGACTTCGTCCGGGCGCTGCCGGCCGCGCTGCGGGCGCATACCTGCGAGGACATCGACTTCGCCGCGCTGCGGGGACGGGTGGTGGCGGTGCTGGGGGCGGGGGCCTCGGCGATGGACAACGCGGCCGTGGCGCTGGAGCACGGGGCGGAGGTGCACCTGTTCTGCCGCCGCCCGGCGCCGCAGGTCGTTCAGCCGTACCGGTGGCTGACCTTCGCCGGATTCCTGAAGCACATCGGGGAGATGCCGGACGAGTGGCGCTGGCGCTTCATGAGCCACATCGTGCGCATGCGAGAGGGGTTTCCGCCGGACACCTACCGCCGGGTGATGGCGCACCCGGGGTTCACCATGCATGCCGGGCGGGGCTGGACGGGCGCCTGGATGCAGGGCGCGCGGGTGGCGCTGCAGACGGCGCGCGGCGATTTTGCCGCCGATTTCGTGATCACCGGCACCGGCGTCCGCCACGACTTCGCCCAGCGGCCCGAGCTTGCGCCCTTCGCAGACCGGATCGCGCGCTGGTCCGACCGCTACGTGCCGCCAGACGGCGAGGCGGACGGTGCGCTCGGCGCCTTCCCCTATTTGGGGCCGGACTACGCGTTCCAGCAGCGGGTGGCGGGGTCCGCGCCGTTCCTGGCCGACATCCACCTGTTCTCGATCGGCGCCACGATGAGCTTCGGGCCGTCCGGCAGCAGCATCAACGCGATGACGACCGCCGTGCCGCGCCTGGTGTCAGGCGTGACGCGCGGGCTGTTCGCCGCTGACCTTGACCGGCATTGGGCGTCGTTGCTGGCCTACGATGTGCAACAGGTCGAGCTGGACTGGGGGCGGATTTCGGTGGGCTGAAGCCTTATGCCAGGCGCCCCAGGTCTTGACCGCTGGCGCCGGCATTGGGTTGGAACGTTTTTCTGTGGTTCACATTCCGGTGTGGGGGGGGGTGGAATACTAGGGCGGTAGCGTTTCAGGTTGCTTGGACCTGAGCCGAGGTTCCGCGTTCTTAATCAACAAACTAGAGCATGATCGCTTCATCTACCGGAAGCGATCATGCTCTAAGCCGTATTCCACCCTACTGTTTTAGAGCAGTCAGGACGGCAGGCGCTTGCTATTACATCGTGGCGTCCCGCGCGGCCTCTCCGGCGTCCAACGCCTCCAGCACGGAGCGGCGCATGGCGGCGCGGGAGAAGCGGCGTTCGGCGAACTCGGTCTGGCGGTGGGATTGCGCCAGCCAGGCCGCGTCGTCCGTCAGCAAGGTCTTCAGGGCGGCGACGATCCCGTCCGGATCGTCAACGACCGGGACGACGTCGCGCAGGCCCGGGATGCCCTGTGCGCCGATCGAGGTCGTGACCACCGGCAGCCCGCGCGACAGCGCCTCGACGACCTTGCCCTTCACCCCGGCCCCGAACCGCAGCGGCACGACGGCGGCGCGGTATCGGTGATACAGCGCGGATAGCGCCTCGTCCGTCAGATACCCCGTCACCTCCACGTTGGGGCCCGCAAGGCTCCGCACGGCCTGGGTCGGGTTCGACCCGGCCAGCACGACGTGGACGGGGCCGGCCTGCAGTTCCAGCACCGGCAAGATCTCGGTCATCAGGAACAGCGCCGCATCGACGTTGGGCGGATGGGCGAACCCGGCGACGAACAGGATGGTGCGGCCGTCCTTGCCGTCCTGGCCGGGGGGCGCCGTGCGCGGCGGCGACGCGTCGAAGGTGAACGGGACGATGCCGCGGGCGACGGTCCCGGGGGCCATGGCGCGGACGACCTCCGCCTCGTCATCGGAAGGGTAGATGACGACGTCGAACTGCCGCCAGACGCGGCGTTCCAGGCGCTCCATGATCGCCGCGTCGGCCAGCAGCGCCGGGCTGCCATCCAGCTCGGCCTGGCGGCGGACGCGGGCGAAGTGCAGGTCCACGCCGTAGAAGCTCAGCACGGCCCCGGTGTTGCGCATGATCTGCGGCAGCAGGTCGACGGCGATGTCCGGGCGGATCGCCAGCAGGTGGTCCAGCCCGGCCCCGCTCTCCCGCAGCCAATCCCCCAGGGCGACCGGGTTGCGATTGTCCAGCACCTCGACGCCCAGCGCTTCGAGCGCCGGCGTGTAGACGGCGCTGTGCAGGCGGTTGTGCGGCCAGAACTTCACGACCCACCCGGCATCGAGCAGGCTGCCGACGATGCCCATCGTGCTGCGGGACCCGGCGTCGCGGTCGGGCTCGGGCGCATAGTGGTCGATGACCAGGATCGTCCGGCGGGTCTTGGCGCGGTCGCGGGCGCGCAGCACGTTGTCGGCGTTGGCGTAGTGCTCGCGGGCGAGCACGTCGGCCCATTTGCCGGCCATGCGGGCCTGGTTGGCAATCTGGTGCGCCTTGACGCCGGTCCCGGTGTCGGTGCCGTGCGAGGCGCCCTCGTGGTGGATGACGACGGAGCGCGGCTCGTACAGCACCTTCAGCCCCTGGGCGCGGCTGCGGAACGCCAGGTCGGCGTCCTCGTAATAGGCCGGGACGAAGGCTTCGTCGAAGCCGCCGAGGCTCTCCCACAGGCTGCGGCGGACCATCAGCGATGCGCCGGAGCAATAGTCGACCTCGCGCACGTAGTTGAACTCGGGCCGGGCCGGGTCCTGGAAACGGCCGTAGTTCCAGCCGGAGGCGTCGGTCCACAGGATGCCCCCGGCCTCCTGCAGGCGGCCGTCGGGGTAGAGCAGCTTCGAGCCCGCCATGCCCGCGTCGGGCCGCGCGTCGAGCAGGTCGACCAGCGCGTCGATGGCGCCGGGCAGCAGCTCGGTATCGTTGTTCAGCAGGTGGATGTAGCGGCCCTGGGCGACGCGGGCGGCGTGGTTGACGCTGAGCAGGAAGCCCTGGTTGTCGGCATTGCGCAGCAGGGTGACGCCCTGGACGGCCTGCAGGGGGGTCATGTCCTCGGGGCCCGGATAGGCGTCATCGACCAGGATCAGCTCGAACGCGGCGTGCGGCGGGTGGTCGGCGATGGATCTCAGGCAGGCGAGGGTGACGTCGAGCTGACCATAGGTCGCGATAACGATGGACACGGCGGGGTTGCGCCTGGACGGGATGCGCATGCCGGCGGCATCGGGCTGGACCGGGAACACGGGCGCCGGCAGCGCGTCGGGCGCGGGCGCCCCGAGCCGGAGCTGGGCCGCGGGCGCAAGCAGCAGGGCGCGGTGGTCGCGCCAAAGGCGATAGCGCCCCGGCAGCTGGAAGGTGCCGGCGTACCAGCCGAGCTTGGCCCCGCGGCGCAGCGTGCGCGCCAGACCGGGGAAGCGCCCGGCAACCTTGCGTAGCGGCCAGGTGGCGCGCCAGGCGGTGCTCGATTCGATGCCGTGCAGGTGGGTCCGGGTATGCCGCAGCGCCTCCAGCGCCTGGTGATGCGCCGTCATCTCCTGCGCCAGGCGATGCTCGGTGGCGTCCGCGCGGTCCTGCTGGGCGGCCAGGGCGGCGTTGGTTTCCGCAAGCAGGGCCAGGCGGCGTTCGGCAAGGGCGACGAGCTCGGCGGCACTGGTTTCGGCGGCCTCGGCCTGGCGCCGCGCACGGTCCAGGTGTGCGGTCGCCAGCGCGACCTGGCGCTGCTGGTCCACGATCCGGGCTTCTGCGGCGGCGGCGGCGGCGGCGGCCTCGGCCTCGATCCGCACGGCGTGCGCCGTGGCCGCGTGGGCGCTGGCGGCGTTGTGGGCGGCCTCCGTTTCGGCGCGCGAAATCGCCGCCTCGGCGGCGGCGGCGCGGTCCTCGGCGTGGCGGCGGCCGATCTCGGCCTCGAAGCGGACCTGGCTGTCGGTGTCGAGGTCGCTGCGGTGCACGTAGACGCTGCCGGGCAGCGCCGGCAGCGGCGCGTCGGACGCGAGGGCCACCAGATACGGAGCGCGGGACAGATGGCGGCTGCCTTCGATCACGGCCTCGCTGCGCTTCTCGTACGACAGGACCGGCTCGTGGCTGTGGCCGCCGAGGATGACCGAGCCGATCAGGCTGCGCTGGGTGGCGGTGGCGGTGTGGACGAAATGCCGCAGCAGCAGCGCGTCGAACTCGGCGCGGGTCAGTTCCAGCACGTGATACGGGTTGGGCGGCACGCCGCCTGCGGAATACACGTCGCGGTCCGGCGTGCTGATGATCAGCAATCCGCCGGGGCGCAGGACGCGGCGCAGCTCGGACAGGAAGACGTCCTGTTCGGCGAGGTGCTCCAGCGTCTCGAACGAGACGGCGACGTCGACGCTGTCATCCGGCAGCGGCAGCGCGCGGGCGTCGCCCTGCTGGTAGGCGAGGTTGGGGCGCTGGAATTCCTGGCTGGCAGCCTCCACCGTCGCGGCGTCGATCTCGATGCCGATGGCATACCGCGCGACCTGGGCGATCAGCGCGGTGCCGTAGCCCTCGCCGGCGGCGACATCCAGCACGTCCTTGCCGCGGCAGAACTCCCGCGCGAGCAGGTAGCGGTGGTAGTGCTCGATCTCGACCTGGCCGATGGTGGCTGCGGTCAGGCGCTCGCCGCTGAAGCCCAGGGGGGCGGCGGCGCGCTCGCGGCGGATAAGCTCACCCATGGGTCTGTCCGGTCATGCGCGGGGTCTAGCGAAAGCCTTTCCCCAGGGGAAGGGCGGCGCACGCCAGCGGACGGATTGATGCAAAAGCCGTGTCGATCCGTGGACCCGGCCGATGCCTGTCTGGGTGAATGGTGGCCGATTCCCCCGGGGATGACGTTGAGTGGCGGGGCGGGGCAGGCCCCTGAAGCCCGCAGCGTCTTGTGTTCATGAATCATTCAGAAATCCGCGCGACGTTCCTTGCCAGCCCTGCCATGGTGGCAGCCTGGACAAAGATCGGCGACTCCATGAGCGAACGCGCCCCCTTCCTCGAACGCCCCTTTCTCGAACGGCTGCGGACGGCGACGCGTCCGGCGCATGCGGCGATCGAGCATGTGCCGGCGCTGGCGCGCCTGATGGCGCCCGACATCACTTTGGCCGACGTGGGCGCCGCGCTGCGGGGCCTGCACGCCTTTCACGCCGGGCTCGACCCTCGCCTGGCTGCCTGCCTCGTCGACGTGCCGGGGGCCGCCGCGTATCACGACACGACCCGGCTGCCGGCCTTGGCCGAGGACCTCGCTTTCCACGGCCTTGCGCCGGGCCCCGCCGCCCCGCCGTATGCGCTGCCCGCGCTGCCGTCGCTGGGCCACGCCCTTGGCTGCCTGTACGTGATCGAAGGATCCAGCCTGGGCGGGCGCGTCATCGCCCGCCGGCTGCAGGACGCGCTGGGCCTCATGGCCTCGCAGGGCGCGACGTTCTTTGCCGGGCGCAGCGCTGCGGAGGTCCGGACCCGCTTCCAGAACCTCGCTTCGCTGCTCGATCACGAGGCCGGCTTCAGCCCGGCGGCCGCGGCGGCCATCCTCGCCGGGGCCAACGACACGTTCCACCAGATGGCGCGTTGGATGACGGACCCTGATCGCGCCGGCGCTGCCGACCTCGCCGCCTGACCCGCGGGGCCGGGCCAGCGGCCGCGATCAATCCGCGGCCACGCCTCCACCCCCGGTCCGCCAGAAGCCCGCCACCCCCGACAGCGCCTGGAACGGCTCCCGGTCCGTCCCGGTGATGAACACCTGGCCCGGCCCGTCCAGCAGCGCTGTCCACAGGGCCGCGCGCCGGACCGCGTCCAGATGCACCGCCGGCTCGTCCAGCAGCAGCAGCGGCGCCGCGCCCCGCACCGCGGCGATCAGCGCCGCGTGCCCCAGCACGGTCCCGATCAGCAACGCCTTCTGCTGGCCGGTGCTAGACTGCGCTGCGGGCAGCCCGGTCGCGGCGTCTTCCAGCTGCATGTCCGCCTGGTGCGCGCCCACCGAGGCACGCCCGGCCACCGCGTCCGCGGCGCGCCCTGCGGCCAGCGTCTCCCGCAGCCAGTCCTCCACTGCCAGCGCCGGCGCATCGGCCAGCCGCGCCGCCACCGCGTCCTGCAGCACCAGCCGCGCTGCTGGGAAGCTGCCCGCAGCACCGCCCTCCAGCACCGCGTTCAGGCGCGCCACCAGCCCGGCCCGCGCCGCGGTGGCCGCCACGGCGTGCCTGGCCATGCTGTCTTCGAGCCCGGCCAGCCAGCCGGCATCGACGCGGCCCGAGGGCCGGCCTTGCGCCAGCAGCCGGTTGCGCCCGGCCATCGCCGTGTCGTAGGCCGAAACCTCTCGCGCATGCGCCGGCTCCAGCGCCCAGACCAGCCGGTCCAGGAAGCGCCGCCGGCCCGAGGCCCCGTCCTGGAACAGCCGGTCCATCTGCGGGGTGAGCCACACGCTGGGCGCAAGTGCTGCCACCTCGGCCTGGTTGCGCGGGGCCGTGCCGTCCAGCCGGAACACCCGCCGGTCGCCGCCGCCCTCCGGCGGCGAGCCGGTGCCCACCTCGCGCGCTTCGGCATCGCGGGTCAGCCAGCCGTGCACCCCCCACGAGCCCGGCGCCGCCTCGCCCCGCCGCGCGAACTCGGCGTTCCGCGCGCCGCGCAGGCCCCGTCCCGGCGCCAGCAGCGACACCGCCTCCAGCAGGTTGGTCTTCCCGGAACCGTTCGGGCCGGTGACAACGGCGATCCGTGGCCCCGGATACCAGGTCAACGCCGCGTAGTTGCGAAAGTCGGTCAGCGTCAGCCGTTGCAGCCGAAGGCCTGGACCGTCGATTTGGTCGGTCATCCGCTACGCCGGGTCAGCTGGCGTGGGTGTCCGAGCACCGGAGCGGGGCGGGCTTTTCGCCCGTGAGCACCGGAGCGCAGGAGAACCGCGTCAGATGGCCGGCATAGTAGACTGAGCGACCGATTTCACACGCGCATCGGCATCAGGACATAGAGCGCCGACGCGTCGGCGGCGTCGCGTACCACCGTGGGTGCTGCGCCGTCCGAGAACAGGAACTCCACCTCGCCTTCGATCTGGTCGGTGATGTCGCTCAGGTAGCGGGCCTGGAAGCCGATCTCCAGCGGGGTCGAGGCGTATTTCACCCGGTCCGCGTCCAGCTCTTCCGATGCGGTGCCCTGCTCCGGGCTGGCTGCGCTGAGTGTCAGCAGGTCGTGGGCCAGCGACATCTTGATCGGGCGCGACCGCTCGCTGCTGATCGCCGCCACGCGCGCCACGGCGTTGGCGAAGTCGTTCTTGCCCACCCGCAGGATCTTGTCGTTGTCCTTAGGGATCACCCGCTCGTATTCCGGGAAGGTGCCGTCGATCAGCTTGCTCGTCAGCATCACCGGGCCGCAGCGGAACTGGATGCGGGTGTCGGACAGGCCGATCTCGATCTCGCCGCTCTCTTCCTCGATCAGCTTGCGCAGCTCGGCGACGGTCTTGCGCGGGATGATGACGCCGGGCATGCCGGCCGCGCCCTCGGGCACCGGCACCTCGACGCGCGCCAGGCGATGGCCGTCCGTCGCCACGGCGCGCAGCACCGGGCCATCGGCGCCGGTGGCGGCATGCAGGTAGATGCCGTTCAGGTAATAGCGCGTCTCTTCCGTGCTGATCGCGAAGCGGGTGCGGTCGATCAGGCCGCGCAGCGGCTGCGCGCCCAGCTTGAAGCGGTGCGGCAGCTGCCCGGCCGTCATGCTCGGGAAGTCCTCCACCGGCAGCGTCACCAGGTTGGTGCCGTATTTGCCGGCCCGCAGGCGGAGCTGGCCGTTCTCGGTGTTCAGGTCCAGCTCGACATCGGCGCCCTCGGGCAGCTTGCGCACGATCTCGTACAGCGTGGCCGCCGGCGCGGTGGTCGCGCCGTCCCGCGACGCCACGGCCGCGACCTCTTCCACGACCGCGATCTCCATATCGGTCGCGGTGAAGCTGACCTGGCCGCGCACGACCTCGATCCGGGCATTGGCCAGGATGGGGATCGTGTTGCGCTTCTCCGCGACACTTTGGATATGGGCCAGCGCCTTGAGCAGCGTGGCGCGGTCGGCCTTGAACTTCATCGGTTCCGTTTCCTGTTCGGGCACAACCCGGGGCGTGCGAATCGGGTCTTGAGCCGGGGGACTGTAACGGAACCCGCCGCGACCGCAAAGAAGCGAACCGCGCCCTGCGGCGCGAGCCCTATCGCTTGAGCAGGCCCTGCATCAGCTCCACCTGCTCCTTGAAGTCCGCATCCGCCGCCATCAACTCGGCCACGCGCGACACCGCGTGCATGACCGTCGTGTGGTCCCGGTTGCCGAACATGCGGCCGATCTCGGGCAGCGACCGGTCGGTGAACTGCTTGGCCAGGTACATCGCCACCTGGCGCGGCCGCGCCACCGTCCGCGCCCGGCGAGAGCTGGTCATGTCCGTCACGCGCAGCCCCCAGTGCTCGGCCACGCGCTTCTGGATCTCCTCGATCGTCACCCGCCGGTCATGCGCCTTCAGGATGTCGTGCAGCACCTCCTGCGCGCTTTCCAGCGTGATGGCGCGGTTGAACAGGCTGGCATGCGCCACCAGGCGGTTCAGGCAGCCCTCCAGCTCCCGCACGTTGGTGTCGATCTTGTGCGCCAGGAACTCCAGCACCTTCGGCGGGATGTCGACCGTCGCGCGGCCGGCCTTCGCTTCCAGGATGGACAGCCGCAGCTCGAACGTCGTCGCGTGCAGGTCTGCCACCATGCCGCAGCCCAGCCGGGTCCGCAGCCGCTGCTCGATGCCGCTGAGGTCCGACGGCGACTTGTCGGCCGACACCACGATCTGCCGCCCGGCATCCACCAGCGCGTTGAAGGTGTGGAAGAACTCCTCTTGCGTGTTGTCCTTGCCGATCAGGAACTGCAGGTCGTCGATCATCAGCACGTCGACGCTGCGGAGCTGCTCCTTGAACTCCATGGTCGACTGGCTGCGGATCGCGGTGATGAAGCGGTACATGAACTTCTCGGCCGACATGTAGGCGACCTGGATCTTCGCCCCTTCCCGCCGCTTCAGCTCCAGCCCGATCGCGTGCATCAGGTGCGTCTTGCCCAGGCCGACGTCGCCGTACAGGAACAGCGGGTTGAAGCCGGGGCTGTTCGGCAGCTCGGCCACGCGGCGGGCGCATGCATAGGCGAACTCGTTCGGCTTGCCGACGACGAAGTTGTCGAACTGGAACCGCGGGTCCAGCGGCGCCGACACCTCGGCCAGCCGATCCGTGCCGCGGTCCATGCTCACGTCCGGCTCCTCGATGATGACCTCGGCCGGCGCGTCGGCAGCATCGGCGGCGGCGCCCGTGCGCCCGTTCTGGAACTCCACGCGGCGGATGCCGGTCCCTTCGGCCTGCCACAGCGCGTTCAACCGGTCCGAGTAGTGCATCCGCACCCAGTCCCGCTGGAACGCCGAGGGCAGCAGGATCGTCACCTCGTCGCCATCGACGCCCGCGAGCGACATGTTGCGCAGCCACGTCCGATAGACGACCTCGCCCACTTCCTGCTGCAGCCGTCCGCGGATGCGGGCCCATTGCGCGGCAAGCTGCTCGGTTTCAGGGCGCGCCGGGCTGCTGCGCTGCGTGTGGGACGCCTGGTTCAACTGGCCGCGGTTGGAGGTGGTCAAGACCTGGCTTCCTTCCTTCGGCGTGATTCGAAGCGGCTTGCGGCGTGCATTCTTTAAACAAACCGCAACGTCATCGTGACGACGATAAGTCAGACAAAAGGCACAGGCAATCAAAATCTATGAATGGAAAGTAATGGTCAAGTCATAGAAAAAGGGCAGGTCTACACCTGCCCCATTCCAGGCCGACATGACTTGACAGAGATCACCGGCTGCCGAAGCAGCCCGTGAAATCAGGCCGGAGTCAGCGCCTTGACCCGCGCCGACAACCGGGAAAGCTTCCGCGACACCGTGTTCAGGTGGATGACACCCTTGCCGACCGCACGCTGCATCTCCGGCTGAGCCTCACGCAACGCCGCCGCCGCCGCCGCCTTGTCGCCGCTGGCGCAGGCCACTTCGACCTTCTTGATGAAGGTCCGCATCCGGGCCTTGCGCGCGTGGTTGCGCAGCGTGCGCTTCACGGTCTGGCGGATACGCTTGCGGGCGGAGGCGGTGTTGGCCATGAGGTCTCTTCGTGCGGTTCGGGGTCAGGACGGAAGGCTGGCGCCAAGCGAAGTCGGCTCAGAATGCGGACGCCAGGCGGGATCGGGTCTAAAGCTGGCGCCACGCGCCTAGAGCGGCGTGTTCTATGGACCCCCCAGACCCGAGTCAAGGACATCGCCCGCAATGCAGGGCAATCGGGTGAAGGGTTCCATGCGGCTTTGCGCTGGCTCCAAGGCAACAAGCTCGACCACAGCGGGCCCAGAGAACACAGAGGTGTTGAATTTCAAGACGGTAGTTCCGTGTTCTCGTGACGATACCGATTCATCGCCGCCTTGTCCGTCTTGTCCGTGCCCTCTGTGGTCGATCTTCCTTTCGCGAGGATGGCGTTCACCCCATTGCCCTGGCCCGCAATGCAGCGCCCACCGGCATTCAGCGCGCCCCGAACGCCGGCTTGCGCTTCTCGGCGAAGGCCGCCATCCCCTCCTGCTGGTCCGGCGTGCCGAACAGGCTCAGGAACAGCGCCCGCTCCATCCGCACCCCCTCGGCCAGCGTCGTCTCGAATGCCGCGTTCACCGCCCGCTTCGCCATCGCCGCCGCCACCGGAGACTGCCCGGCAATCTTGGCCGCGATCTTGATCGCCTCGTCCACCAG
>JAYUCA010000031.1:0-2108 GCA_043740535.1 Rhodospirillales bacterium
CCTTGGTCCCGCCGGCCCGAGAATACCTGTTCCGCCTCGGTCTGCTGGATCAAGGGCTTTCGCCGCCAGCCGGACCGTAAAACACCACCCAGGTCGCGAAACCGTTGGAAAAATCCTCGAAGCAGTGGGTGTCGCCCGCCGCCGCGAACAGCACGTCGTGCGGACCGAACGTCACCCTTTCGTCCATGCGTACGAACGAGCCGGTGCCAGACACCACAATGTATAGCTCGTCCCGATCGTGCGGCGTCTGCGGGTCGCTGCCCTTGGGCGCGTACCACCGCAGGGACATGGACCCGTGCTGGCCCATCAGCGCCGACAGCCGGCCGGGGGTGCGTGGCGCCGCGGCGGCGCCGGTGCGGGAGGTCAGGGTTTCGATCATCGTGGGATCGTAGCAGAGCGCCGCCCTTGATCGACAAACCGTCCAGACGGTATAGCCACCCCATGGCCGATCCCAACACCCAAACCCGCATTCTCGACGCCGCCGAGGCCCTGGTTCGTTCCCATGGCGTCAATGGACTGACGCTGGACGCCGCCGCGCATGCCGCCGGTGTGTCCAAAGGTGGGCTGCTCTATCATTTCGCCTCCAAGGAGGCGTTGCTGGACGCGCTGCTGAAACGCTTCGCCGCTTTCATCCAGGAGGATTTCGAGGCCGGCGTTGCCGCCGAACCCGAAGGCCCCGGCCGCGTCGCCCGCGCAATGCTCACCTGGTCGCTGGGTCTGCCGCGCGATCTGACCAATGAGCGGTGCGATCGCGCCGCCGCCGTCTTCCTGGCCGCGTTCCACCACGACCCCGCATTGCTGGATCCGGTGCGCGACCAGGTGGCCCGCATGCGGGAAGCCGTGGCCGCCGACGGCCTGCCCTCCGGGCACGGCATGGCGATCATGGCCGCCGGAGACGGGCTGTTCATGGCGCGGATTTTCGGTCTCTACACGCTGGAATCGGACGAACGCCTGACGGTTCACGCGACGCTTTCCACCCTTCTGGAGCCCCGCTCATGAAGCGCAAACTGTTCCTGGCCGGCATCGCGCTGGCCGCCGTGGTTGGGTTCCTGGCGTGGCAGCAGGTCCCGGCAGCGACACCGGCCCCCATCGCCGCCGCCGAACCCGCGGGCGTCGGCGCCCTGGGCCGGGTCGAACCGGCGTCTCGCATCCGCAAACTGGCGCAACCCGGCGGGTTCTCGGTCAACCGCGTCGAAAAACTGCTGGTGGCCGAAGGCGAGCAGGTCGAAGCCGGCCAAATCCTGGCCGTGCTCTCCGACGCCGAGCAGAAAGATGCCGCCGTGGCGCAGGCCGACGCGGCAGCAGCCGAGGCGCGCGCCACCCTGCAAAAGGTCAAAGCCGGCGGCAGCCCCAGCCAAATCGCCGAAGAACAAGCAAAAATCGCCAGCTTGGTCGAGCAGGAGCGCATCGCGCGTCTGGACGCCGAACGCGCCGAGCAACTCGTGCCCAGCGGCGCCGGCGCCCGCGCGACGGCCGAACGTAACCGCGCGGCAGCCGCGCGGGCTACCGCGGATCGCATCGCGGCGGTGGCGCACCTCGAAACCCTGGCGCATCCCCGGCCGGAGGATGTCGCCGTCGCCGAAGCGCAACTCCGCGGTGCCGAGGGCACCCTCGCACACACCAAAGCCGATGCGGCGCTGTCCCGTGTGACGGCCCCGATCGCCGGCACGGTGATAAAAATCTACGCGCGCGGGGGCGACCCGATCGGGAATGACGGGCTGCTGGACCTCGCGGACCTGGATCGGCTGGACGTGGTGGCCGACGTTTACGAAACCGATCTGCCCCGCCTGCATCAGGGCGCCATCGCCGACGTGATCGTGCCAGGTGACCCCAACCGCTACCACGCCAGCGTGCGGGAGATCGGCTGGATGGTGCGTCGCACGACGCAGGCCGGGTCCGACCCCGTGGCGGCGGTGGACGCACGATCCGTGGAGGTGCGGCTGACCCTGGACGACGCCGGCAGAAAGGCGCTGCGGCAGCGGACCAATATGCAGGTGCAGGTCGCCATTCAGCCGTGAGTCCATTTCTGTCCGTGCGGCTCGCGTGGCGCCAGTTGCGCGCCGAGCGGGCGCGTTTGTTCTCGGCGATCGCGGGGGTGATGTTCGCCT
>JAYUCA010000032.1:0-5474 GCA_043740535.1 Rhodospirillales bacterium
GCGATCCAGGACCGATAGATCAGGTCTGGCCGCCCTGGACTGCTTCGCAAGAGCTCGCAGTGACGATGCGGACCGGTCAATGCTTAATATCCCTGGTATAAGATGCTGTTATTGCGATCCGTTCGCCTGGTTCCTTCTGAACTGCATGGATGCCCGGGTCAAATCCCGGGCCTGACGAAGCCGGAACGAATTCATTGACGCGGGTAGCCTCGGCCCTGCTGCCTCCCGATGCTCAGATCGAGGCGACCGTGCGGATCCTGGCGCGTGGGAAAATCTCGGCCTGGGCCAATACGGGCGTCGTCGGCCGCAGCCGCTCCACGATGGCGCGGACATGGGCGCGGATCGGGCCGGAGCACAGCAGCACCGCACCCTCCGTCCCGGCGCCTTCGAACACGGCGCGGAAGCGCTGCATGAATTCGCCCAGGCGTGAGGGCGGGATGGCCAGCTGCCGGTCCTCGGGCGGGCCGATCAGGCTTTCGGCGAAGATCGTCTCCCATTCCGGGGACAGGGTGACCAGCGGGATGAAGCCGCCGGAGCCGGTATGGGCGTCGCTGAGCTGCCGGGCCAGGCGGGTCCGCACGTGGGCCGCCAGGGCCGGGATGGCGCGGGCGCCGGTGGCGCAGGCCTCGTGGATGCCCTCCAGGATGGTCGGCAGGTCGCGCAGGCTGACCCGCTCGGCCAGCAGCAGTTGCAGCACGCGCTGCACCCCGCCGATCGAGATCTGTGCCGGGATCAGCTCGGCCACCAGCTTCTGCTGCTCCCTCGGCAGCTCCTCGAGCAGCTTAGCCGTCTCGGTGAACGACAGCAGTTCGGCCATCGAATCGCGGACGACCTCGGTCAAATGCGTGGTCAGCACGCTGGCCGGGTCCACGACGGTGCAGCCCCGGATCGTCGCCTCGTCCCGGCGGGAGGCGTCGATCCAGATGGCGGGCAGGCCGAAGGCCGGTTCGGTCGTGCGTTCGCCGATCAGGTCCGGCAGGGCGCCGCCCGGGTCCATGGCGAGCAGGTAGTTCGGCCGCAGCTCGCCGCGCCCGGCCTCGATCTCCTTGACGCGGATGCTGTAGGTCTCGGCGCCCAGCTGCAGGTTGTCCTGGATGCGCACCGGCGGCAGCACGAAGCCCATCTCGGACGCGATGCTGCGGCGCAGGCCCTTGATCTGCTCCGTCAGGCGCGGCGCGTCGCCGCCGGCCAGCGCGAGCAAGGCGTAGCCGAGTTCCAGCCGGATCGTGTCCATGCGCAGCGAGTCGGTGATGGGCGGCTCGCCGGATGGCGCCGCCGGCGCCTGCTCAGGCTCCGGCCCGGCGGTGGGGTTCTTGTGCCGCAACCAGGCGCCGCCGCAGGCGAGACCGGCCAAAGCGAGGAAAGGCAAGGTGGGCAGGCCGGGCATCAGCGCCAGCACGGCCGCCGCCCCGCCGGCCAGGGCCAGCGGCTTCGGGCTGCCGCCAAGCTGCCGCATCAGCGCTGCGTCCGCCGGGCCTTCGACGCCGCCCTTCGTCACCACGATGCCGGCGGCGGTCGATACCAGAAGTGCGGGGATCTGGCTGACCAGCCCGTCGCCGACCGTAAGGGTCGTGAAGGTCGCCGCCGCGTCGGAGAATGCCATGCCGTGCCGCAGCAGGCCGATGGCCAGGCCGCCGAAGATGTTGATGACCGTGATCAGCAGCCCGGCGATCGCGTCGCCACGGACGAACTTCGCCGCGCCGTCCATGGCGCCGTAGAAGCCGCTTTCCTCCTCCAGCTCCCGCCGGCGGCGGCGGGCCGTCTTCTCGTCGATCATGCCGGACGACAGGTCCGCGTCGATCGCCATCTGCTTGCCGGGCATGGCATCCAGGCTGAAGCGCGCCGCGACCTCGGCGATGCGGCCGGAACCCTTGGTGATGACCATGAAGTTCACCACGAGCAGGATGGCGAACAGGATGACGCCGATCACGACGTCGCCACCCATCAGGAAACCGCCGAAGGCCTGCACGACCGCGCCCGCCGCCCCCGGGCCTTCGTTGCCGTGCGACAGGATCAGCCGCGTGGTGGCGACGTTCAGCGACAGCCGCAGCAGCGTCGTCAGCAGCAGCAGGGTGGGGAAGCTGGTGAAATCGAGCGGCCGGCTCAGGAACATCGCGACCATCAGCACCAGCACCGAGGCCGTGACCGACAGCGCGAGCCCCAGGTCCAGCAGCGTCGTCGGCAGCGGCACGATCAGCACCGCCAGCAGCACGATGACGCCCAGCGCCAGGCCGACGTCGGTGCCGGGCAACCAGGCCCGGGCGCGGACGGCCAGGGTTTCTAGCATGATCGGACCTCGCTCCCCGGGGGGCGCCCGGCGGTCATGCCGCGTAGCTGCCCGGCGCCACGCCGCCCAGGGGGGGCGGCACCGCCACGCCCGACTGCGCGTAGTCGCGCAGCTTGTTCCGCAGCGCCCGGATCGAGATGCCCAGGATGACCGCCGCATGCGTGCGGTTGCCCAGCGTGTGGCCCAGCGTCTCCAGGATCAGCTCCCGCTCGACCTCGTTCATGGTGCGGCCGACCAGCGCGCTGACCGGCGCGCCGCCCGAAACGCCCGGCGCCGGCGGACCACCTGCTGACAGCTCGATCGCGTCCGGCCCGATTTCTTCGCCGGTGGCCAGCAGCACGGCGCGATGGATGGTGTTCTCCAGCTCCCGCACGTTGCCGCGCCAGCCGTGGCCGGTCAGGCGCAGCATGGCGCTGCGCGACAGCCGTCGGTGCGGCACGCCGTTCACCTCGGCGTAGCGGTGGGCGTAGTGCTCGGCCAGGGCGGGGATGTCGCCGGGCCGGTCGCGCAGCGGCGGCAGGCGCAGGCCGACGACGTTCAGGCGAAAGAAAAGGTCCTCCCGGAAGCGTCCCGCCGCGACCTCGGCGTGCAGTTCCCGGTTGGAGGTCGCCAGGATGCGGACGTCCACCTTCACCGGGGCGCTGCCGCCCAGCCGGTCGATCTCGCGTTCCTGGATGACCCGCAGCAGCTTGGCCTGCAGGCGCACGTCCATCTCGCTGATCTCGTCCAGCAGCAGCGTGCCGCCGCTGGCGGCTTCGAACTTGCCGACGCGGCGGGCGACGGCGCCGCTGAAGGCGCCTTTCTCGTGGCCGAACAGCTCGCTTTCCAGCAGGTTCTCCGGGATCGCGGCGCAGTTCAGCGCGACGAAGGGCCCGTTGGCGCGCTTGGAGCGGCGGTGGATATGCCGGGCCATGACCTCTTTGCCGGTGCCGCTTTCGCCGGTGATCAGGATGCTGGCCTCGGCGGCGGCGACCTGTTCGGCGCGGCGCATCGTGGCGAGCATCGCCGGGTCGCGCACGATGACGGCGTGGCTGTCGCCGGACGCGGCCTCGAGGATGGCGGCGATCAGCTCGGGGTCGGGCGGCAGCGGCAGGAACTCTCTGGCGCCGTCGGTGATGGCCTGGGCGGCTTCTTCGGGCGATGCGTCCGCGCCGCAGGCCACGACCGGGACGGGGATCCGTTCGGACAGCAGCGCCCGGACCAGGGCCCCGATGTCATGCGGCAGCTCGACCAGCACCAGGTCGACCCGGGCGTCCGCGCGCAGCCGCGCCAGCCCGCTGCGAGCGTCGTCGGCCTGCTGGACCTTCGCGCCGCGGGATGCGGCGATCCGGGCGGCCTGGCCGAGCTCCCCACCCAGCGAGCCGATGATCAGGACATGCATCGGCGTCAGCCCGACCGGTCGCCCTTGACGATCTCGGTCATCGTCACGCCCAGGCGGGTTTCGTCCACCATCACCACTTCCCCCCGGGCGACCAGGCGGTTGTTGACGTAGATGTCGATCGCCTCCCCAAGCTTGCGGTCCAGCTCCACCACCGCGCCGCGGCCGAGCTTCAGCAGCTGGCTGACCTGCATCGTGGCGTTGCCCAGCACGGCGCTGACGGTGACCGGGATGTCGTAGACCGCGTCCAGGTTGCGGGTGGGGCGGGGTTCGACCGGGGCGGCGTCGCTGCCGGCGGTATCCGTGAGGTCGGCGAGGTCGATGCTATTGGGCATGGGCAGGGCTCCCGGTGGGTGTGTCTGACGGGTCAGCGTCGAGCAGGCCGAGCTGGGTCAGCCCGGCTTCGATGGCGGCGCGAATGGCGGCCCCGTCGCGCACGAGGCCGCCGTCCTCCCAGTTGAGGCGGACGTCCCCGGGCGGCAGGTTGGCGGCGCGCAGCTCGATCTGGTCGATCAGCGTGTCGTCGAAGCGTTCGATGTCCTGCCGCAGCGCGTCGATCAGCCCGGCATGCACGCGCAACACCACACGGGCGCGCGCGGCCACCATCGGCAGCACGTGGCGCAGCAGGGCCCGCACCTCGGCATCGCCATGCGCGCGGCACGCATGCGGCAGGGCGGCGCCGAGAGCCGACAGCGCGGCGCGGGCGATGCCGTCGGCCACCGCCTCGGCATGCTCGGCCGCCTGCTGCCGGATGGCTGCCATGCCGTCCCGCACCGCAACCAGCGCGTCGGCCCGGCGTGCATCGTCGGTAGCTGACCAGGCGTCCTGGGCTGCCGCCACGGCGCGGATGCAGGCCCGGTCGATGTCGGCCTGGGTCAGCGTCGCCGCCGCCGCCGGTGCGGGCGCCGTCGGCGGGGGATCGCGGCCGAAATCCTCGGCGTAGAGGATGCCGAGCGCCCCTGCGGTGCGGAAGCCGTCCATCATCAGTCCAACATCTCTTCACCGCCCGACTGGCTGATCTCGATCTCGCCGCTGGCGGCGAGCTGCTTGGCCAGCACGACGATGCTCGCCTGCGCCTCGTCGACGTCGCGCAGCTTTACCGGGCCCAGCGAGGCGATATCGTCCAGCAGCATGCGGC
The DNA here is from genome assembly GCA_043740535.1 of Rhodospirillales bacterium. GTDB lineage: Bacteria > Pseudomonadota > Alphaproteobacteria > Acetobacterales > Acetobacteraceae > JBBROS01. The sequence continues at coordinate 4,804 of JAYUCA010000032.1, forward strand.
CCGCGCGTTCGCTGATGTTGGCGAAGAACAGGTCCCGCAGGCTTTCGGACGCGCCTTTCAGCGCCAGCGGCAGCTTGTCCTTCTCGATATTGCGCAGCAGCACCTGGATATGCACCGGCGACAGGCGGCGCAGGTCGTCGAAGGTGAACATCAGCGCCTTGATGCGCTCGGCGGCCTCGCGGTTGCGTTCCTCCAGGGCGGAGACGAAGCGGCTTTCCGTCTGGCGGTCCAGGCTGTTGAAGATTTCGGCCATCATCTCGTGGCTGTCGCGGCGGCTGGTGCGGGCCAGGTTGGACATGAACTCGGACCGCAGCGTTTTCTCGACGCCGTCCAGCACTTCCCGCTGGACGCTCTCCATGCGGAGCATGCGCATCACGACCTCGATCGAGAAGCTTTCCGGTAGCAGGCTCAGCACGCGGCCCGCGTGGTCAGACTTCACCTTCGACAGCACGACGGCGACGGTCTGCGGGTATTCGTTCTTCAGGTAGTTGGCGCCGGGCACATGAGCGGAGGTGTGGCCTGTCAGTGGCGCCACATACGATTGCGGACGTGCCCGATGTGACCACCAGCCCAGTCCGATACCACCACGACCGCCTTGTTGTCCGGGGAGCGCGTGAGCACAACCTTCGCGACATCTCGGTCGACCTGCCACGTGACAGCCTCATCGTGTT
>JAYUCA010000033.1:0-1937 GCA_043740535.1 Rhodospirillales bacterium
CCAACCAGCGCACGTTATCGCATGGTCGTTATGGCGCAGGGCACACCAAGCCGCCGCACAGGCAGCACACACCAACGTCAAAATGCAACTGTAATGCTAACCGATGGCCTTGCGGGCCAGCGTCTCGATGTAATCGACCAGCGCGTCCGACGCTGCCGCAGCGGCGTCGCCGTCGGCCGCGGCGATGGCGCGGGCGATCGTCGCATGCAGGCGCGCGGTCAGCCGCAGGTCGGCCATCGCCTGGTGGTGCGCGAACCAGAACCGGCGCGACAGGCCGTTCATCAGGCCCAGCGCAGAAGCGGCGAACTCGTTGCCGCCGGCGTCCAGCAGCAGCAGGTTGAACGCGCGGTCGTGCCGCATGAAGCCGAGGTCGTCGTGTTGCCGGGCCGCCTCGTCCATGCCTTCGGCGATGGCGGCGAAGCCGGCGCGTTCGCCGGCGCTGCCGCGGCGGGCGGCGGAGCGGGCGAGCAGGTGCTCCAGCACCCGCCGGGTCTGCAGCAGGCGAAGCTGCTTCACGACGTCGATCTCGGAGACGACGATGCCGCGGCGGGGCATGATCTGCACAAGGTGCTCACGCGCCAGGCGTTGCAGCGCCTCGCGGATGGGGGTGCGGCCGATGCCCATGCGTGCGCTGAGCATCGCTTCGGAGACGACGGCGCCGGGCCCGAGCCGCAGCGTGACGATCTCCTCCTCGATCAGGGCGTAGGCGCGGTCGGTCAGCGTCTCGACGGAGGGCATCGCCGGGCGGCCGGCGCGCGGCAGCGCGGTCAGAGGTCGGCGACCCTGATCCAGACGCCGATGCCGAGGGCGAACAGGAGGCCGGCCGCGACGACGGGCCAGGTCAGCGCCGTCAGTTCGGACGCCACGAGCAGGAACAGCACCAGGCAGCCGATGGCGATCACGTAGCCGCCGACCAGCGAGGCGATGTTGCGCTTCACCGGCGCGGCGCGCGTGCCATGGGTCGTGATGGCCACCGTTCAGTCCCCGGCGGCCGGCGCGGTCACGTCGGCGGCGCTGCCGACCTTCGGCAGGTTTCGGCGCACGTGGCTGGTGTCGTAGCCGTTGAACAGGTGGCCCAGCAGCCCGCGGTCCAGGTCGCTGGTGCCGAACAGCCAGTCGGCGAAGGGGTAGGTGAGGTTCATGTTGTGGTTCATCATGATCGCGGTGTCGTGGTGGGCGATGTGGTGCCGCCGGATGGTGTTGATGAACGGCATGTGCCGCAGGATGCGGTCGTCCCGCACATGGCAGCACCAGTGGAAGAACTCGTAGTTCAGATACATGCCCGCGGCGCTGGCCACCAGCAGCCAGGCGGCGTTGGCGGACCAGACCCTGCTCAGCACGAAGGCCCCGGCCGAGGCGATCACCAGGAAGGCGATCAGCGCATAGGGCGGGAAGAACACGATGCGGTAGTCCCGCGTGGTGTCGTGATAGGGCTCGTGCTCGGTGAAGAACTGGTGATGCGCCAGGGTGTGGCGCTTGTAGATGCCCATCAGGCCCGGGCGCGGCCGGTGCATGACCTGCGCGTGCAGGAACCACTCGAACACGTTGGCGAACAGGATCGTCGCCGGCACGACCAGCCATTCGAGCGCGCTGGGCGCCGCGATGTGGCGCGCGCTGTACCAGATGGTCGCGCCGCCGATCAGGTAGATCAGCGCGACATGCGCCAGCCCGTCATAGGCCGGTGCGATCTGGGCGCGGTAGGCGGCGCGGAACGCGGCCTGGCGTGGTGTGATCATCGATAGCCTCCGGGGCCTACAGCTAACATATCAGTGGTATGTTTCAAACGATTTCCTTGAGCCCGGGGATGACGTAGCCCGGAGGCATTACCCCCGCGCCATCAGCTCTGCCATGCGCTGGAACAACGGGACCGCACCGGCCAGTTCCGACAGGCTGACGGCCTCGTGCGGGGTGTGGGCGTTGCCGATGTCGCCGGGGCC
>JAYUCA010000034.1:0-4689 GCA_043740535.1 Rhodospirillales bacterium
TCGGCTTTAACGAATGGGAGTTCTCGGCCACGTTCAGCACCGAGAAGTCGTCGAGGACCGAGCTCCAGACCAGGCTGCCATAGGCCGCGACCAGCGCAATCAGCTGGCCCAACGCCAGCGCGGGCGCGGCCGCCATCATCCTGGCATCGCGGGCATAGGCGCCCCAAAGCGACAAAATAGTCTGCGCCGCCGCAAACGCCACGGCCAATGCCAGCGCGTAGTGGCCGAGTTCCGGGATCATCCGCCGACCTTCGTCAGACTGGCATCGGCCCTGGGGATCAGCGTGTTCCAGGTCGAGGCGGGTGGCGGTGGCTTGCCGTCGTCGGGGTTCCAGTGGCCGGTTTTCTTCAAGGCTTCCTCGACGTCCTTCGGCATGTAGGTCTCGTCATGCTTGGCCAGCACCTCCGAGGCGCGGAAGCCGCCGCCGGAATCCATGCTGCCGAGCGCCACCACGCCCTGCCCCTCGCGGAACAGGTCGGGCAGGATGCCGACATAGGTGACCTGAACCGTGCCGGCGCCGTCGGTCACGCGGAAGCGCGCGGCTGGGTGGCCGTTGTCGCTGACCCGCTGCACGCTGCCTTTCTCGACCAGCCCGCCGAGCCGGAAGGTGCGGCCGATGGCCGGCGCCTTGCTGGCGATTTCCGATGGCGGGATGAAGAACACCAGCGTGTCGCGGAACGCCAGCAGCGCCAGCGTCGTGGCGCTGCCGAGGCCAATGCCGCAGGCCACAACGACCCACAGGCGGCGGCGCTTGCGGGTCATGTTGTCACGCCGCGGGAAACCCGCCGCCCGCCGGCTTCGGCAACCGCCAGCAATCGGATGGCGCGGCGTGAGCGCAGCATTGCGTCGACGGCGTAGGCCACTGGCACCAGCACGCCCATCAAATACACCGAGACGATGTAGGGCAGGTGCGTCATGTGTGCTGCTCCGCCATGGTATGCTGTTCTGCCCGGGCCATCAGCAGGCCACGGATGCGACGTTCCCGGATCGCGCTGCGGGTGCGGGTGAGCACCAGGGTGACAAAGATCAAACTGTAGCCGAGGGCGGCCACCAGCAGCGGCCACAGCATCTCGATATGCATGCTCGGCGCGCCGGTAAGGCCAATGGTCGCCGGCTGGTGCAGGGTGTTCCACCAATTCACCGAGAACTTGATGATCGGCAGGTTGACCGCGCCGATCAGCGCCAGGATGGCCCCGGCGCGGTAGCCCCTTGTGGGGTCGTCGAAGGCGCGGACCAGCGCGATATGGCCGGCATACAGGAAGAACAGCACCAGCACCGAGGTCAGCCGCGCGTCCCACACCCACCAGGCGCCCCACATAGGCTTGCCCCAGAGGCTGCCACTGGCCAGGCACAACGCGGTGAACCCGGCACCGACCGGGGAGATCTCGGCCGCCGCCAGATCGGCGAGGGGATGGCGCCACACCAGCGACGCCATGGAACACATCGCCAGGGCAAAGTAACCGGCGCTGGCCAGCCAGGCCGCCGGCACATGCACGTACATCATCCGCACCGCGTCGCCCTGCTGCCAGTCCGCCGGCGCCAGGAACAGGCCGCCGAACAGGCCGATGGCGGTCAGCACCACGCCGGCCACGCCGAAAAACGGCAGCACGGCGCCGGAGATCCGCAGGAAGCGCCCGGGATTGGCAAAGCGATGCAGGCTGCGACCAGGCTGGTTGCGACCGGGCTGATTGCGACCAGACTGGTTGGGTCCAACCTGATGCGGCGAATGGGTTGGGTTCAAATCCACGGGGTCAATCCTAGAGCAATACGTAAGCTGTTTGAAGCGGTGCGTATTGCTGATTAATATGGTGCGCAACAACCTGAAAACACGACTGGACCCGCATGACGAACCCCCGCGCGGCCAATTATTGGCTGGTGAAATCCGAACCCGACGCGTTCAGCTGGGACCAGCAGGAGTTCAACGTCATCGAGCCGTGGACCGGCGTTCGCAACCACATGGCCAAGAATAACCTGAAAGCCATGCAAAAAGGCGATCTGGCGTTCTTCTATCACTCCAACGTCGGCAAGGAGATCGTCGGCGTGGTGGAGGTGGCGCGCGAGGCCTATCCCGACCCCACCGCCGAAACCGGCAGTTGGGTCTGCGTGGACATGCGCGTGGTCAGCGCCGTGCCGAAACCGGTGACGCTGGCCGCCATCAAGGCTGAACCCAGCCTGGCCGAGGTCGCGCTGGTGCGGATGTCGCGGCTGTCGGTCATGCCGATCGCGCCGGAGCACTGGAAGATCCTCTGCGAGATGGGTGGATGGAAGCGCAAGAAAGCCTGATCCCGGCCCGCATGCGCCGGCTGTGCCGGATCGACGACATAGCCGATCCCGGCGCCAAGGGTTTTCCGCCAGCGCCCGGCGGTTTTACTGGCCTGTTCGCGGTGCGCCACGGCCAAAGCGTGCGGGTCTACCTCAATGCCTGCCCGCATATCGGCATCTCGCTGGATTGGATGCCGGACCAGTTCCTGTCGGCCGACCTGCAGTTCATCGTCTGCTCCATCCACGGCGCCGAGTTCCGCCTGGACGACGGCTTCTGCGTCCGCGGCCCCTGCCAGGGCGACCGGCTTGAACTAGTTCCGTCGCAGACCGAAAACGGTGAATTGCTGGTGCCGGAAGACGCGGGGTTGTAGAACGTTGATCAGTCGACCGTCTTTACAGACAGGGCCGCTCAACACATGGGAAGGAAACCCTGCGAATGTCCGAACACCACCACGCCCCGGCAGGGCAGCTGTTTCCGGTAAAGCCCGATTTCGCCGCCAATGCCCATGTCGACGCCGCCCGCTACGCCGAAATGTTCGAGCGTGCCGCACGCAATCCCAACACGTTCTGGGCCGAGCAGTCTGAGCGCGTTTCCTGGATCAAACGGCCGACCAAAATCAAGAACACCAGCTTCAGCGGCGATGTCGCGATCAAGTGGTTCGAGGACGGCACGCTGAACGCTTCCGCCACCTGCCTCGACCGCCATCTGCCGGACCGCGGCGACCAGGTGGCTATCATTTGGGAGGGCGACGACCCCGAGGTCAGCGAGAAAGTCACCTACCGTGACCTGCATGAGCGGGTCTGCCGGCTAGCCAATGTCATGCTGACGCTCGGCGCCAAAAAAGGCGACCGGGTGACGATCTACCTGCCGATGGTGATCGAGGCAGCGGTCGCTATGCTGGCCTGCGCTCGCATCGGCGCGATCCATTCCGTGGTGTTCGGCGGCTTCTCGCCCGACAGCCTGGCCAACCGGCTGCAGGGTTGCGGCTCCAGGCTGCTGATCACCGCCGACGAGGGCCGCCGCGGCGGACGCAAGGTGCCGTTGAAGGCCAATGTCGACGAGGCGCTGAAAATCTGCCCGGACGTGACCGCCGTGATCGTGGTTGCGGTAACCGGCACCGCCGTGCCGATGCAGCCCGGCCGCGATCACAGCTATGCGGCGATGACCCAGGCTGCCTCCCCGGTATGTCCGCCGGCCGAGATGAACGCCGAGGACCCGCTGTTCATCCTGTACACCTCCGGCAGCACCGGCAAGCCGAAGGGCGTGCTGCACACCACCGGCGGCTACATGGTGTGGGCCAGCTTCACGCATGAGCTGGTGTTCGACTACCGCCCCGGCGAAGTCTACTGGTGCACCGCCGATGTCGGCTGGGTCACCGGCCACACCTACATCCTGTATGGCCCGCTCGCCAACGGCGCCACCACGGTGATGTTCGAGGGGGTGCCGAACTACCCCGACAGCTCGCGCATGTGGCAGGTGGTCGACAAGCACCAGGTCAACATCTTCTACACCGCGCCCACCGCCATCCGCGCGCTGATGCGCGACGGCGAGGGCCCGGTGCGGAAAACCTCCCGCAAGTCGCTGCGCGTGCTCGGCAGCGTTGGCGAGCCGATCAACCCCGAAGCCTGGCTGTGGTACGACCGCGTGGTCGGCGAGCATCGCTGCCCGATCGTCGACACCTGGTGGCAGACCGAGACCGGCGGCATCCTGATCAGCCCGCTGCCCGGCGCCACCGACCTTAAGCCCGGCTCCGCCACCAAGCCGCTGCCCGGCGTCTGGCCGATCATAGTCGATGCCGAAGGCAACGAGCTGCATGGCGAGGCCGAGGGCAACCTATGCTCACGGCGCGCCCAGCCGGTTTCGATCTCGTCGGCATTGCGCGCGAACGGCAGGCCGAGGTTATGAAAAATTTCGGCGGTGCTGACCCGCCCGGCATCGTGCATCGGCCCGTGCACCAGCACCTGCGCGCCTTCTTGCGCGAGAAGCAGCGCCAGCAGCGGCGTGAGGTTGGGCAACTTGCGCGCGCCGTTGTACGAGGGCAGAACGATGGTCGGGCGGGTCGGCGTGATGCCGATGCAACGCTCGTGCGTGGCCCGCAAAAAGCCCGTGAGTTCGACGATCGATTCGCCTTTGATGCGCATCGCGAGGGCGAACGCACCGATCTCGAGATCGGTGACCGTGCCGTCGAGCACCTGGCTCATCAGGTCGTGGGCCTGCACCTCACCCAGCGAGCGCGCGCCGTCTTTGCCGCGCCCGATTTCCTTGATGTAGCCAGCGATCGCCATTCATGTCTCCCGCAGGGCCTTCAGCAATTGTCAGGCCACTTGTCGGCGGAGCTGGATGATGCGCTTGAGTTCGGGAATGCACGAGCCGCAGTTGGTGCCGCATTTGAGCTGGCCTTGCAACTGCAGCAGTTGCACATCGGG
>JAYUCA010000035.1:0-2623 GCA_043740535.1 Rhodospirillales bacterium
GCGGGGCAGGATGGGGTTCTTGCCCCAGATGCCCAGGCCGATGCAGCGGTCCAGCGCCGCCACCAGGCGCGGGCGCTTCAATGACGGGAAATAAGGCGCGACGATCTCGGCCAGCGCCCGGCCGTCCATGGCGCCCACGTGCTGCTGCGTCCTCCAGACCGCGCGCAGCATCGCCACCAGCTCGGTGCGCTTCTCAGTCAGCATGCCGCGCCGGGCATAGAACGTCGTGTAGGAGCACGGGCCGCGATCCGCCTGCGCGTGCCAGGTTTCGCACCCGGCCTCCACCGCCTGTTCGACGTAGGGCTCATACAGCTGCGCCACGTCGATGTCGCCAGCCAGCAGGCCGTCGACGTTCTCCGCCATGCTGCGGCCCCTGACCCAGGCGACCGTCGACGGGTCCATGCCCGCCAGGCGCAGGTCGTGCTGCAGGCACAGCCAGGGCGTCGGCACCTCGGCCACGGCACCGACGCGCAGCCCGGCCAGGCGCTCCGGCGCGTAGCGGCCGCGGTCCTTCCTGGTCAACAGCAGGAAGGGGTCGCGGGTGACGACCTCGCCAAAGCAGACGAAATCGGCGCCGGGGATGGTGCGGTTGCCGAGGTTGACGCGCATCGGGCCGCCCCAGCCGACATCGACCGCGCCGGACAGCAGCGCGTCCAGGGCCTGGTCGGGGGTCGGGCTGCTGACGAATTTGACCTCGACGCCCTCATTGGCGAAGGCGCCGCCGGCCATCGCGGCGTAGAACGGCGCGTAGAACACCGCGCGGTGCGACTCCTGCAACGTGATCATGATCCCGCCTCCTCCATGCCGGATGCCCGGCCCACGCCGATCGCACCCCGATGCTTAATTACCCGGCAACGCCTGCGCCGTCGGGAAGAAGACATCCTTCCAGTCCGCCGGCAGCGTCCGCAGGGTTCCGGTCTGCTTCATGAAGCTGGCGAACTTCATCACGCCCAGCGGCGTCTGGCTGTATTGGATGTGCGGGTCGTTCAGCACCGCCATCAGGTCCTCCAGCGCGATCTTGTCGCCGCTGAGGCGCATGTAGCGGTCGGCCGCGGCGCGCTTGTCGACGTTGATCGCTGCCACCGCCTCCTGCATCGCCGCATACACCGCCTGCACGACGCGGGGGTTCGCGGCGGCGAATTTCTCCGTCGTCCAGATCACCGTCAACGACGTGTCGCCCATGATGTCGAACGAGCTGATCACCTTGTGCACCTGGGGCGACCGCATCTCGAACACGTCATACGGCGGCGAGGCGAAGTGGGACGTGATCTCCCCCTTGCCCATCAACTGCGCCGCGGCGTCCGGATGCGGCAAGGCGACCGTCTGCTTGTCCAGCCGGTTCCAGTGCTCCGGCCCCCAGACCTGGGCGGCGGCGATCTCCAGCGCCATCGCGGCGTTCGACAGCCGCAGCGCGGGGACGGCGATGCGGTCGGCTTCGGTGTAGTCCTTGATGGCGTGGATGGCCGGGTTGCTGGTGTTCAGCACGGTCGGCATCACGGCGACGCCGGTCACGCCGCGGACCGCGTTGGCGGCGCCGCGGGTCTTGTCCCACAGCAGCAGCATGGCCGGGATGGCGCCGATGCCGAAGGAAAGCTGGCCGGACAGCAGCCCGTCGTTGGTGACAGCCCCGCTGGTCAGCACCTTCCAGTCCACCTTGAAGCCGGGCAGGCCGAGCGCCTCGGCGTGCTTCTCGATCAGCCGGTCCTCTTCCATGATCAGCAGCGGGATGTAGGCGACGCCGAACTGGCGGACGAAGGTCATGCCGGGGATTTCGGCGCGGGCGGTCTCGCTGAACAGCAGCGCCGCGAGCAGCAGCCATCTGTTCGCCGCCGCTCGCCGCGCCCAGCGCCGTCCAGAGGCTCGGGCAATCACACAGGTCGTTCTCATGCTGACACCAGCCCTTCCTGCCACCGGCACGCCCGCCTCCGCCGCAGCCGACTGCCCGTGCGACCGTTGCACGCCATTCGGGTCAAAGCTACGGTCCTGGGCATAGGGGAAACGCCGCCGATGGAACAATCCGCCCACCAGATCGCCATCCTGCCGGGCGACGGCATCGGCCATGAGGTCACGGCAGCGGCCGAGCAGGTGATGCATGCGGCGGCGGGGCGCCACGGCATCGCGCTCGTTGCCGCCGCATACCCCTGCGGCGCCTTCCACTACCGCGAAACCGGCCAGGCCATCGCGCCGGCCACGCTGGACGCCATCGGCCACGCCGACGCCACCCTGTTCGGCGCCGCCGGCTGGCCGGACATCCGCGACGCCAACGGGATCGAGATCGCGCCGCAGATCGACATCCGCGAGCATTTCCAGCTGTTCGCCGGGCTCCGTCCCATCCGCCTGTGGCCCGGCGTCCCCGGTCCGCTGGCCCGCGCCGAGGTCGACATGCTGGTGATCCGCGAGCAGACCGAAGGCCTGTTCGCCGGCCGCCACGACCCGGCCGGCAACGACCCAAATTCCGCGCAGGATCGCATGGTGATCACGCGGCGCGGCTGCGAGCGGCTGTTCGCGCTGGCCTTCGCCCAGGCCCGCGCCCGCAAGGCCGCCGGCGGCCGCGGCCACGTCACGCTGTTCGACAAGGCCAACGTGCTGCGCAGCAACGCCCTGATGCGGCGCATCTTCGACG
>JAYUCA010000036.1:0-1561 GCA_043740535.1 Rhodospirillales bacterium
GTTCGGCCGCCCGGTGGCCCAGCGCGCGATCTGCACGGCGAGCCGCGGGCCGCGCGACAGCTCGTTCAGCGTCGGCGTGCCCGGCTTGGCGCGCATCACCAGGCGGACGGCGTAATGGTCACGGAAGTTCTGGCCCACGCCCGGCGCCTCGTGCACCATTTCGACGCCCAGCCCGGCCAGCACGCCCGCCGGCCCCACGCCCGAGATCTGCAGCAATCGCGCCGTGTTGACCGTGCCGGAACACAGGATGACCTCCCGGTTCGCCCGCACCTCCGTCGACGGGCCGCCCTGCTGCCGCGCATACCGCACGCCCACGGCGCGCTTGCCCTCGAACACGATCGCCGTGGCGCGGGCGTTCGTGCGCACCTCCAGGTTCGCGCGCGTTTCCGCCGGCTTCAGGAACGCGCGCGCCGCGCTGACGCGCCAGCCGCGTTCGATGGCGCGCTGGTAGTAGCCGACGCCGGCCTGGTCGCCGCTGTTGTAGTCGGGGTTGCGCGGGATGCCGGCGCCGACGCAGCCCTGGATGAACGCCTCCGAGATGGGGTGGATCCAGTCCATGTCGGTGACCGGGATGCCTTGGGCGCGGCCGCGCTTGCTGTCGTCCCCCGGCCCGATCCGGCGCTCGGTGCGCTTGTAGTAGGGCAGCATGTCGGCATAGCCCCAGCCGCGGTTGCCGCGCTGGGCCCAGTTGTCGAGGTCCGCGGGCTGCCCGCGATTGTAGACCATGCCGTTGATGCTGCTGCTGCCGCCCAGCGTGCGGCCCTGGGTGGTGGCGATCGCGCGGCCGCCGGTGTTCTCGGTCGGCTCCGTCTTGAACTGCCAGGTGCAGGAGGGGTCGAACAGCGTCTTGGTGAACCCGGCCGGGATGTGGATCATCGGGTTGGTGTCCCGCGGCCCGGCCTCCAGCACGCACACCGTGACGCCCGGGTCCTCGGTCAGCCGGTTGGCGAGCACGGACCCGGCGGCGCCCGCGCCGACGATGACGTAGTCGAATGTTCCGGTCATGCTGCCAAAGCCTCCATCACCGCGGCCGCCACATCGGCGGTGCCGGCGCTGCCCCCCAGGTCCCTTGTGTGCGGCCCGTCCAGCAGCACCGCGCCCACCGCCATGCGGATGGCGTCGCCGGCGGCACGGCAACGCTCGTCGGCCTTGCGGTCGGCCAGCCAGTCGAACAGCAGCGCCGCCGACAGGATGGCGGCGATCGGGTTGGCCACGCCCTTGCCCGCGATGTCCGGCGCCGTCCCGTGGCTGGGCTGGAACACCGCGTGGCCGGGGCCGATATCGGCCGACGGCGCGATGCCGAGGCCGCCCGCGATGCCGGCCGCGATCTCGCTGACGATGTCGCCGAACTGGTTTTCCGTCACGATGACGTCGAAGCGACCGGGGTCGGTGACCATCAGCATGGACGCGTTGTCGATGTAGACGCGGGCTGCCCCGATGTCGGGGTGCTGTTCCGCGGCCTCGTCGAAGATGCGCCGCATCAGGGCGTTGCTGCGCAGCACGTTGGCCTTGTCGAACAGCGTGACGTGGCCGCGGCCGCCGGCGGCCTTGCGGGCGCGGG
>JAYUCA010000037.1:0-5652 GCA_043740535.1 Rhodospirillales bacterium
CTGGCTGTCATTGTAGTCTACGGGGCCGGACAATCCTTCGTTGCCCATAGGATCGACTTCGCCGTGTCGTCCGGATGGAGCACCTTGAACCTTTTTGGCGGCTTTCCCCGCGCCCTGTACGGGTTCACGATGGGCGTGTTGCTGTACAAACTTGGATTTGGCTCCCATGTGACGATCTGGGATAAATCGAAGCTGCGGCTATCGGTGTTTGCCGGCACATTGTATGCAGTCCTGGTCGCGGTTCTCATGTGTCCATACGGTCTGCACGGTGCATATTTTCTGTTCGTCATCACCATCGCCGCGCCGTTGCTTGTCATAGCGGGCAGCGGAGCCGGGTTCGCGGGTGGGGCCAGCCTCGCGGTGTCCCGCGGTCTCGGGTGGCTATCGTACCCCGTCTACTGCCTGCATGTGCCGGTCTACAGGGGCATGCGCATCTTGGATGCGCAGCAGGGCCTGTCGGAACGGACAGGCGTCTCCGTCCAACTCCTCTCGATCGGCGCCACGATCGGCCTCGCGCTGCTGGTCGGGAAGCTCGTCGACGAACCGCTGCGCAGGGTGCTGCGGAACTGGCGCGCCATCATGCCGGCCAGGACCGCCGCCGGAGCTTGACGGCGGTCCGGGGCCAGGCGTCATGGCCCTCCGTTGATCGTCACGATCGTGCCGTTGGTGTAGGCGCTGCGCGGACTCGCCAGGAACGCGACGGCGTTCGCGATCTCCTCCGGGGCCGCGGCGCGGCCGTACGGCATCGACGCGCACATCTCCATGAACCGTTCCGCATCGCCGAACTGCTCCTGGGCCCGGTGCCGCAGCAGCATCAGCAGCCGGTCGGTCATCACCGGGCCCGGGTTGATGCCCACGGCGCGCACGCCGTCCTTGTGGGCGCCACGGCCCAGCGCACGAGTGAACGCCATCAGCGCCGCGTTGCCGGCCGAGCCGGTGATGTAGCCGGGGTCGAACTGCTCGCCCGCCGCGCCGATCACGTTGACGACGACGCCCCCGCTTGCCTTCAGCACCGGGTACAAGGCCCGGGTCAACGAGATGAAGCCGAACACCTTAAGGTCCCACGCCGTGCGCCAGGTGTCGTTATCGACCGCCGTCAGCGCCCCTGGCGGGATCGCCCCGGCGTTGTTCACAAGGATGTCGATCGCGCCGGCTGCCGCGGCCACACGCTCGACCTCGTCCTGCCGGGACAGGTCGGCGGAGATGGTTTCCACCCTGACCTGGTGGCGGCCGCGCACGAGCGTCGCTGCGGCGGCGAGCATCGACGGGTCGCGCGACACCAGCACCAGGTCGCAGCCCTCCTCGGCCAGCAACGCGGCGCTGGCGCGGCCGATGCCCTTGGAGCCGCCGGTGACGAGGGCGCGCTTGCCCGCCAGTTCGAGATCCATCAGGTCCTCCGTGCGGCAATAGCGCCGTCGACGCTGAACCGTCCGGCGCCTGCAACCATGAAGGCCAGATAGCCGCCGGCCATCGCCATGTTCTTCAGGAAGTTGACCATCTGCCCGCGGTCGGCGAAGTCCATGTGCGCCAGCAGCGCGGTGGCGACGCAGAACACCGCCAGCACCAGGGCCACCACCCGCGTCTGGAAGCCGGCCAGCAGCAGCAGCCCGCCGCCCAGCTCGATGGCGACAGCGACGTAGTAGGCGATCTCGGGCAGCGGCACGCCGGTCTTGACGAAGTAGGCCGTGGTTCCGGCGGCGGCCATCAGCTTGCCGTAGCCGCCCAGGATGAAGATGGCGCTGGCAAGGATGCGCCCTACGAGCAGGGCCGGGTCATTGGTCGTCATGCAGCTCTCCTGAGGCCGGTGGCGTAAGCCCGGCATGCGTCGCCGAATGCAGCGAACAGCCGCATGCTATCGGTGTTGGCGGCATAGTTCCACTCGGGGTGCCACTGCACGCCCAGCGCGAAGCCGGCCCCCTCGCCGCGGACGGCCTCGATGGTGCCGTCCGGTGCGGTCGCCTCGATGACCAGGCCCGGGGCCAGGCGGTCGATGGCCTGGCCGTGGACCGAATTCACCGTGGTGCGGGCGGCGCCGAACAGGACGGCGAGGCTGCCGCGCAGGGCGATCTCGTGCCGTGGCACGTAGTGCTCGTCGCGCGTCTCGCCCCGGCCGCGGTGGTCCTCGCGGCCATCGAGCAGGTGCACGCGCTGATGCAGGCTGCCGCCGAGGGCGACGTTCAGCTCCTGGATGCCGCGGCAGATCGCCAGCACGGGGATGCCGCGGCGCAACGCTTCCCGGATCAGCGGCAGGCTGGTGCCGTCGCGGGCCAGGTCGTGGTCGGCGGGGGTTTCGTCAGGCGCGTCGTACAGCGCGGGGTCCACGTTGCTGGGGCTGCCGGGCAGGAACAGGCCACTGAGGTGGTCGAGCGCCTGCAGCGCCGCGTCGCCGACCGGCGGGATCATCAGCGGCAGCACGCCGGCGCCGCCCGTCAGGGCCGCGGCATAGCGGGCCGGGGTGGCGTGCTGCCAATGCCCGTTGAGGATGCGGGCGCAGGCGGGCATCCCGATGATCGGGCGCAACAGGGCGGGGCGCAGCGTGGTGGGGCCGGGGGTCATCGCGGGGTCTCCGGTTTGGCAGGCGGGCGGGGGCGCAAGCGGTCGGCGGCGAAGGCGCCCAGCGCGCCCATCAGCATGATGGCGGCCATGGGCCGGGGAGTGCCGTCGGTCAGTGCCCCTACCAGAAGTCCCGCCATGGCGGCCAGCGTGAATTGCAGCGTGCCCATCAGCGCCGAGGCGCTGCCGGCCTGGGCGGCGTGGCGCGACAGCGCGCCCACGGCGGTGTTGGGCGCCACGAAGCCCATGCTGCCCAGCGCGCCCATCACCGGGATCACGATCGCCGCCGGCCCGCCGATGCCCAGCAGGGCCAGGCCGAACAGCACAGCGGCGGACCCGACGTAGCAGCCCAGCGCCAGGCGTAGCACACGCGGCGCGCCGAGTCGCTGCAGGATGTGCGGGTTGATCTGCGTCGCGATGATGAACATGCCGGCGCTGGCCCCGAACAGCATGCCGTACTGCGCCGGGGAGAAACCAAAATGCTGGATGAACACCGGCGCGGACCCGCCGATATAGCCGAACATCCCGAACATGCCGAACGCGCCGGTCATCGCGTAGCCCAGGAACACCCGGTCGCGCAGCACGCTGGCCAGCCGTCCGATGGTGCCGGCCAGCCCGAGCCGGGTGCGATGCGCGGCGTTCATCGTGTCGGGCAGGAAGAACAGCACCAGCAGGCAGCACACGCCGCCATAGGCCGCCGTGAACCAGAAGATGGCATGCCAGGAGGCGAAGCTCAGCACGAGGCCGCCCAGCGTCGGCGCCAGGATCGGCGCCGCGCCCATCACCAGCATCAGCCGCGACATCATCCGGGCGGCGGCGTGGCCGTCGGCGAGGTCCCGCACGATGGCCCGCGGGATGACCATGCTGGCCGAGCCGCCGAAGGCCGCGACGAAGCGCAGGATCGACAGCGTCCAGATATCCGTCGCGAGCGCGCAGCCGGCATTCGCCAGGGTGTAGACCAGCGTGCCGACGATCAGCGGCCCGCGCCGTCCGTAGCGGTCGGCCAATGACCCCTGGGTGATCTGCCCCACAGCGAGCCCCGCGAACCAGGTGGCCAGCGTGACCTGCGCCATGCCCGCGCGGCCGCCCATGGCGGCTTCGATGGCGGGGAAGGCGGGCAGGTACATGTCGGTGGACAGCGGGCCTACGGCGGTGAGCACGCCGAGCAGCACAGGGAGCCAGAAGGGGTAGGCCATCGCGGTGTCTTGGCACGATATTGCGGTGCAGCACAGAGCCGCGTGGTCACAGGTGCGTTGGGAAGCCTGCCCGTGAAATTGGCATCAGGGCGCCGGATCAGCCTTCGCCCCCGTGGCGACCACCTGCAGCTCCGCGCCGGGCAAGGGCCGTTGCAGCAGCAGTGCTTCTGGAACGGGCGCGCGCATCCACGTGTCGCACGCCTCCGCCGTGGTCAGCAGCACCGGCATCGCCTTCGGATGGATCGGCCCCACGATGCCGTTCGCATCGGTCGTGAGGAAGGCGAACACCTCGTGCACGCCGTCGATCTTTCCGCGCACCCCGGTCCACGGGCGCCACAACCCGGCGAAAGCGAATAGCGGGCGATCCTGCCCCAGCGCGAACCAGTGCGGCACGGCAGGCTTGCCGGCCAGATACTCGCAGAACGCGGTGGCCGGGACCAGGCAGCGGTGCGCGGGCGTCATCCAGGCGCGCCAGAACGCCGACGCCGTGTTGCGGATGTTCGTCACCGGCCGGTTGCCCGGCACGCCCGGCGGGCCGGGAAAGCCCCAGCGCAGCATCGACAGCGCGCGCCCCTCCGGCGTGTTGCGGATCACGGGGGCCATCTGGTCGGGGAAGATGCTTGGCAGCGGCGGCAGGTTGCCGGTGCGGTCGGCCATGACCCGGAACGCCTCGCGGATGGCGGCCTGGCCCTTCGTCACCGAATAGAGGTTGCACATGACACCGCCATGGAACCCGGAAACCCGCGGCAGGGATAGCCCTGCCGCGGGGCGCCTCAGGCCTTCTTGACGGGCGGGGCCACCGGGGGCTTCGTGACCGGGTGGGTGAAGTCGGTGGCATCCAGCGACAGCGTGAACAGCACCTCGTTGGCTGCGCCCACCGCATCGGCCAGCGAATTCTCGCGGTTCCCGTTCTGGTTGAGCTGGATCAGCTTGCCGTTGTGCAGCAGGGTCGGGTACGGGGCGTGGCTCAGGATGACGTCGTCGAAGAACGCCGCGATGGCCCTCTCGCCGGCGTCGAGGCCGGGGCCGCTGTACAGGGTCTTGTTGTCGGTCCGGTTCTGGAAGTCCTGCGTGTAGCCGCGGTATTTCACCGCCACCGCGCCGTTCAGGCCGTGGCCCTGCACCGCCAGCTCTTCCAGCGGCTCGTTGAAGCGCAGCGTGCGCTCCATCATCAGGTAGGTGTGGTCGGTGAATTTCGCCGTGTCGGAGATGCCCAGCGTCTTCTGGTTGATCTCCATCGCGGTCCAGACGGCGTCGAACTCGCGCTGCGCGTCCTGCCGGAACATGTCGAGCTTCACCGTCGACAGCTTGATGGCGGCGGTGTTCTCCAGCACGGCCTCGGCGTTCGCCTCCCAGCGCTGCAGCTCGGTCAGCTTCGCGCCTTGCAGCATCATGTGGTAATCTTTCGACCATTCGGCGGCCAGGTCGGACCTGGTCGTGAACAGGCCGGTCTTCGCGTCGGCGGTCCAGTGGTGCGGCGTGTTCGTGATGGTTCCCGCAATCACCGTCCCGTCCAGCGTCGTGACCTCGCCGGCCCCGGCCTTCGGCAGCGCCGGGGCCGCCTTCGGGTTGGGGACGAACTGCTCGATGCCGTGCGCCGTCTTGTCGGTGCTGAAGTCGCTGGCGACGAACACGCGGGTGAAGGCGCTCTCGTTGGCCGCCGCGACGGCTGTCGCAAGCGTGTTCTCGGGGTCGCCGTTCTGGTTGAGCTGCTCCAGGTGACCGTTCTGCGCGACGACCGGGAAAGGCGCGGACGTCAGGATCACAACATCGAAGAACTCGGCAATCGCCTTCTCGCCGTTATCGTAACTGCTCAACCCGGCGACAGGATGGTTTGTCCGCGCAATGTCGCGTTTATGGCCTGATATGCGTCCATGCCACGCCGCTTTGCGGTGCCGATGAC
>JAYUCA010000038.1:0-1935 GCA_043740535.1 Rhodospirillales bacterium
CACGGGACGCTTGACCTGCTGCGCACCGACCATAATTTGCACACCCATAGCGACCCCCAGGGCGGCAGCGTCAGCGTGCCGAACCTGGTGACGCCGTGACCGATATCAGCCACGTCATGGGGTCCGACATCGCATTGTCTGCCACGGGCGATCTGCTGGGGGTATCGGGCGCGCCCTACACGCAGCAGCGCGTCCTGCGCCGGCTGCTGACCAACCCAGGGGCTTATATCTGGCACATCCCCTACGGCGCCGGCCTGCCCCGGTTCGTAGGCGAGGTTGCGAACGGCGTCCGCATTGCCGCCGTCATCCGCCGGCAGATGGCGCTTGAAAAGGGCGTGGCGCGCAGTCCGCCGCCTGCCGTCACGGTGGACGCTCAGCCAACCGGAATCGTCACCGCGCGCGTGACTTATGCGGACCTGAACGGCACGCCTCAAAAACTGGTGGTCACACCCTGATGCTGAACCTGCTCGCCTTCAACGACATGGTGCAGCGGTTCGCCAGTCAGGCCCGCGCCACGGCTGGCACGGCGCTAGACTTCACCATCGGGTCGCTGTTCCGCGCCATCGCCGAAGCGCAAGCGGCGGTCGGCCTGTGGATGCAGTGGCTGATCCTCGAAGTCTTGGCCAGAACGCGGTTCGCCACGTCGCTTGGCCCCGATGCCGACACATGGGGCGCGGATTTCGGATTCACTCGGCTGCCGGCCGTCGCCGCCGCTGGATCGGTGACGTTCAGCCGAAACGCGGTCGGGCTGGCGGCCTTCATCCCGGTGGGGGCGACGGTGCGGACCACGGACGGCACGCAGTCCTTCATCGTCGGCACGGACACGACCAACGCCGCTTGGAACGGCAGCACGGGCTACACCGTGGGGGCTTCGACTGCGTCGGCGACGCTGCCGGTGCTGGCGCTGGCGGCGGGGGCTGCCGGCAACATCCAGGCAAGCACGGTGACGGTGCTGACCTCGGCCATTCCCGGCATCGACACCGTGACGAACGCCGCGCCCTTCATCAGCGGCGCCAACGCCGAGACGGACGCCGCCTACAAGGCGCGGTTTCCGCTGTTCATAGCGGCGCTGTCCCGCGGCACGGTCGGGGCGATCTCATACGCAGTCGCCTCGTTGCAGCAAGGCCTCACCTATTCGGTGACGGAGAACACGCAGACGGACGGGACATACCGGCCTGGGTTCTTCCTGGTCACGGTCGATGACGGCACCGGCGCGCCCTCCACGGCGCTGCTGAACCGGGCTGCTGCGGCGGTCGAGGCCGTGCGCCCGGTCGGCACGGCCTATGCGGTGCAGGGGCCGATCGTGCTGACGGCGAACATCGGCATGACGATCACCGGCGCGCCGGGCTACTCGCACACGGCTCTGATTGGCCAGGTGCAGGCTGCGTTGCTGGTTTATGTGAACAGCCTCGGCATTGCAGCGGCGCTGGACTATTCCGCGCTGGGCTGGATCGCCCGCAATGTGGCTGGGGTGGCGAACGCTCAGTCCATCCTGTTGAACGGCGCCCAGGCTGACATTGGCGGCTTGCCTTCGCAAATCGTGCGAGCCACGACCGCAACCGTCGTCGTGTCGTGAAGGGCGACACTGCCGACTTCGCGCAACGCCTTCGCAGGGTGCTGCCGACCGGGTGGTTTCCTGACACGGCCCCGGCGCTGGACACGCTGCTGCAAGGCTTGGGGCAGGGCTGGGCAGACCTCTACGCCATGCTGATGACCGTGCAGACGCAGACGCGCCTCACGACGGTGCAGGGCGCGTTCCTGGACCTCGCAGCGGCGGACTATCGCGGCGCGGGCGGGCTGATGCGGCGCGGCGGCGAGCCGGACGCGGCATACCGGGCGAGGCTGCTGCCGATCTTCCGGGACCGGGTGACACGTCCTGCGCTGATCGCCCGGCTGAAGACGCTGACGGGCAATGCGCCGGTGGTGTTCGAGCCG
>JAYUCA010000039.1:0-16444 GCA_043740535.1 Rhodospirillales bacterium
ACCACCCCGCCCGCGAGAACCTCCGCGTCCGATGCTGCCTTGCAGCCCGCCGCCTGCCGGATCAGCGCGTCCCGCGCCGAGTCCGGCAAGGCCAGCAACGGCGCCAGCCGCGCCCGCTGGCCCTGCAGCACCTGCACCAGCCCAGCGAACTCGTCTGCCCGCAGCAGCCCGGCGACCACCGCCACCGCGGCCGGGTCCGCCGCCGCCAGCACGTTCTCGCGCGCCGAGCGCATCTCCGCCTCGGCCTCGGTTTCCTCCACCAGTTGGAAGTGCGGGGAGATCGCCGCCTCCAGCGGGAAGCGCCGCAGCAGGCTTTGGCAGAAGGCGTGGATCGTGCCGATGCGCATGCCGCCGGGAAGGTCCAGCACGTCCGCGAACAGCGCCCGCGCCGTGCCGCGCGCCGCGTCGGTGGGCTCGACCTTCAGCTCGATCAGCCGCGCATCCAGCTCCGCCTGTTCCAGCGTCACCCACTCGCCCAGCCGGTGCTGCAGCCGCAGCGCCATCTCCGCCGCGGCGGCCTTCGTGAAGGTCAGGCACTGGATGCGGGACGGGTGCGACCCGCCCAGCATCAGCCGCAGCATCCGGTCCGTCAGCAGCTTCGTCTTGCCCGAACCGGCCGAGGCCTCGACGAAGGCCGAGACCGCCGGGTCCGACGCCTGCGACTGCTCGTCGATCGCGCGGTCCCGCGGCGTGGATGCCAGGCCGTCCATCATCCCTCGCCCTCCTCGACGGCCGACCACTCGGCGACCCGCGCCAACTGCGCGTAGTCGGTGAAGCGCGGCGCGGCGCCCGGATGCGGCTGCGACAGGTAGGCCTGGGCCGGGTCGTCGAATTTCAGGATCAGTTCGCCCAGCTTCTGCGCCGCCTCGCGGGACTTCTCCGCGACCACGGCCGGATCGTTCTTGAACAACGACGTCGCCTCGCCCGGCACATAGCCGCCGGTCAGCCGCCAATAGGTCAGCTCCGCCGCGGCGCCGGTCAGCGCCGGGCCGAAGGCGCCCGCCTCGGTCATCGCTGCCTCCAGCGGCAGTTGCGGCGCGTGCCCGGCCTCCACCTCGCGGCCCTTGGGCACGACCCCGGTCTTGTAGTCCAGCAAGGCGAGCCGGCCGTCCGCCCGCCGCTCGATGCGGTCGGCGCGGCCGCGCAGCGTGAACCCGGCGCCTGGCAGCAGCCACGCCCCTTCGACCTCGACCTCCACCACCGCGCGGCTTTCCCGCCGCCGCGTTGCTTCCTCGGCCGCAACCCAGTCGGCGATCCGCGCCAGCCGCGGCCGCCACCACGCCACCAGCGCCGGGCGCAGGGGCCGGGACGTCAGCTCTCGCTCCATCTCGGCGTGCAACAGACGCGCCGAATCGACCGGGTAGGTCGGCGGCAGCAGCCGGACCCAGGCCGCGATCGCCGCGTGCACCAGGTTGCCGAAATCCGAGTTCTCGACCGCCTGCTCCAGCGGATCGAGCGCCCGCAGCTTCAGCACATGCTTGGCATACAGCCCGTACGGGTCGCGCAACCAAGTCTCGATCTCGGTCACCGACAGCGCGCGCGGCCGCGCCGCCACGGGCGGACAGGGGCGCGGCGGCAGTACCGGCCGCGGCGCCCCGTCCGGCTGGTCGAGCTGCCGCGCCCAGCCGGCGGCGGGGCTGATGGGCAGCGTCGTGCCGTGCCCCTTCAGGAACGCCTCCAGCCGGACCAGCCAGCGCGCCGGCACCGTCGGCGCGCCATCCCGCCGCCGCGGGCACGACAGCACGACGCGCGGCGCGGCGCAGCACAGCATCGCGAAATCATGCGCCATCTGCCCCACCGGCGCCTCGGGCGAGGCCAGCCCGGCCGCCTTGCGCATCGGACGGCTCATCCACGGCCCCGGGTCGGCGCTGGCCGGCCAAACGCTCTCGGCCAGGCTGCCGAGCACCAGCACTTCGAAGGACTGCAGCCGCGCCTCCAGCAGGCCCAATATGGCGATCCGCGGATGCTCGAAGCCGTCCCGCCCGCGCAGCGCCCGCCGGCTGCGGACCACGGCGCCCTGCAGGCTCGCCTCCAGCAGGCCGGGCAGGGTGCGCACCGGCTGCGGCGGCAGGATCGGCAAGGCCGCGACCAGCCCGGCCAGGTGCTCGGCCAGCGCCTCGCCCTCCTCCAGCGCCCACAGCGTGCCGGCGCCGGGGCGATCGGGACGCTCGGCCAGCGCCTCCGCCGCCTGGATCAGCGCGAGCAGCGCCTGGTCCGGCCGGGCGTCGCCGCGCGCTGCGAGATCGAGCAACGGCGCGAGCCGCACCGCGACCTGATCGACGAATGCCGACACCTCCTCGTCCGGCTTTGCGGCCAGCACCGCGCGCAGCCCGTCGATCCCCGGTGGCGGCGCCGGGCCGCGCAGCACGCGCCGCTCCAGCCGGCGCGCCAGCCTGCGACATGCCGACGGCGTCAAGCCCGCGGACGTCAGGGGATGCTTCAGCACCGACAGCAGCGCCACCGGCGACAGACCGCCCGCCACCGCCTCGGCCAGCAGGCGCAGGAACGCGCCCGGCGGCGTCTCGGCCAAGGGCTCGCCCGCGCTGTCGTCCACCACCACGCCGAAGCGCGCCAGCTCCGCCGCCACGCGCGCCGCCAGCGCCCGGTCCGGCGTCACCAGCGCCGCCCGCGCGCCCGCCACCTCCAGGGCGCCGCGCAGCACGAGCGCGATCGCCACGGCTTCCTCTTGCTGGTCGGCCGCCTCCAGCCGCTCCATCCCCGCCACGTCGGGCACGAACGCCTCCCGCCAGACCCCCAAGGCCCGCGCCGGCATCAACGCCCGCCACAGCAAGGCCGCGCGGGATGGGGAGACTTCCAGGGAAACCTTCCCCAACAAGGGCTCGGGGAAGACGGGCGGCCAAGCCGAGACGTCGCCCCGCAGGGCGCCCATCACCCCCAGCACGCGGGCCAACCCCGCCTGCGGATGGCCGTCGTCGAGCTCTGCCCACACGTCGTCATGCATCGCCAGGTCCAGCCCCGGCAGCACGATGCATCCCCCCGGCATGCCGGCCACAACCCGCATCAACCCCGCCACCGCCGCGATCCCGCCGGAAACCCCCGCCACCACCACCGGATAGCCCGGCGCCGCCGCCAGCCAGGCCGCCGTCTGCGCCTCCAGCAGCCGCACCCCGCGCGCCGCCGCGTCTATCGTGCCCTGGGCCGCCAGCCACGCCGGCCAGTGCGCCGTGACGATCTGCAGGAAGGTCAGGGTTTCGGCCCAATGGACGGCGTAGTCGTCGCCCACCAGCAGCGGCAGCGCCTCGGCCAGGTCTACGCCTTCCCGATGCGCCTCGTCCAGCAGCCGGGCCAGCTCGGCGGCCAGCAGCCAGGCGCGGTCCGCGGTCCGCGGCGCGCCATGACGGCCGTTCAGCCCCAGCACCAGCCGCGTCAGCGCCGCCAGCCGCTCCGCCTCGCCGACTGCCGGCGGCACGTCCAGCGCGCCCGACAGCGCCAGCGGCGCCTCGTCCAGCGCGCCCACCGCATCGATCCGCGGCAGCAGCAGCGGCCGGCCGTCCGCCGCGCGCAGGAACGCCTCGGTCAAGGCCCGGGCCGCGCGCCGCGTCGGCAGCAGGAACAAGCCGTCCGCGCAGGCCAGCGGATCGTCGGATCGCGCCAGCCACCAGGCGGCGAGCGCATCCAGGAACGGCACGCCCGGTGCGATGGTGAAGATGTTCAAAGCCGCCCCTCCCATCCCGTCAGCACCGCCGTCCGGCCATCGTCCTCCGCATGCGCCAGCGTTACCGTCAACGCATGCTCGGGCCGCAGCGGACCAAGCCGGTCCGGCCATTCCACCAGGGCGATATCCGCCTCGTCCCACCCCAGTTCCGGCACCGCCGCCGGACCGTCCAGCCGCCACAGGTCGAAGTGCTGCACGACGCCACACGGCGTGTCGTAGCTTTGCACCAGGGTATAGGTCGGGCTCGGCACCTCCAGCGCCGGGTCGTCCGCCAGCGCCCGCAGCAGCGCCCGCGCCAGCGCGCTTTTGCCTGCGCCCAACGGCCCCTCCAGCAGGATCGCATCCCCCGCGCGCACCAGCCCGGCCAGCCGCACCCCCAGGGCCTCCGTCGCAGCCAGGTCCGGAAGCAGCATTTTGCGCATGAGTGCAGTCTGCCCACCGGCCGCCCTGCCGTCGAGCCGGGTGATGTCATGACATTGTCGGCACGGCCTGCTATCGTGCCGGTGGCCCGGCTTGCAATCGATCGATCCTGGCAGGGGCGGCAGTTCGGCGCGGCCCTGTTGAAGGACGCGATGCGCAGCACCCTGCAGGCCGCCGATATCGGCGGCATACGGGCGCTGATGGTCCACGCCAAGGATGCGGCAGCCCGGCGCTTCTGCGAACACTTCGGCTTCATCGCCTCGCCCACCGACCCGCTGCACCTGCATCTGCTGCTCAAGGACATCCCGCACATGGGCCGCCCGTGAACAGCATCGCCCCGCCTTGCGCCATCCAAAAGAACCGTTAGGTAAAGCCCCATGCCGGAGCACATCGAAACCGACGTCGCCATCATCGGGGCCGGGCCAGTCGGCCTGTTCGCAGCCTTCGAGTGCGGCATGCTGAAACTCGGCGCCTGCCTGATCGACGCGCTCAGCGAGGTCGGCGGCCAGTGCAGCGCGCTGTATCCGGAAAAGCCGATCTTCGACATCCCGGCCCACCCCGCCATCGCCGCCGGGCACCTGATCGGCAACCTCGAACGGCAGATCGAGCCGTTCCGCGTGCCGCGGCTGCTCGGCCGCCGCGTGGACGCGCTGGCCGGGGCGCGCGGCGGGTTCACGCTGACCACCGACAAGGGCGACACGATCCGCTGTAAGGCCGTGATGCTGGCCGCAGGCGCGGGCGCGTTCGGCCCGAACCGGCCGCCGCTCAGTGGACTGCATGCGTTCGAGGACTCCGGTGCGGTGCAGTACCTGGTGAAGCGCCGCGAGGATTTCCGCGGCAGGCGCGTCGTCATCGCCGGCGGCGGGGACTCCGCGGTCGATTGGGCGCTGTCGCTGAAGGAGGTCGCCGCAAAGATCTTCGTCGTGCATCGCCGCCCGAAGTTCCGCGCCGCGCCCGAAACCGCCGCGCAGCTGGACCAGGCCGCCGCGCGGGGCGAGATCGAGATGGTCATCCCCTATCAGCTTCATGCCCTGCACGGCGCTGCGGGCCAGCTTCATGCCGTCGAGGTCGCCGACCTGCAGGGCAACACCCGCCAGCTCGAAGCCGACCGGCTGCTGCCGTTCTTCGGGCTGTCGATGGACCTCGGCCCCATCGCCGGCTGGGGCCTCGACATCCAGCACAGTCACATCCCCGTGACCCCCGCGACCTGCGAGACATCGATCCCCGGCGTGTTCGCCATCGGCGACGTGGCCACCTACCCCGGCAAGCTCAAGCTTATCCTGCAGGGCTTCGCCGAGGGCGCGATGGCCGCCCATGCGATCCATCCGATCGTCCACCCGGACACGGCGCTGCACTTCGAATACAGCACCAGCAAGGGCGTCCCGGCGTAGCCGCATGGACGCGATCGTCGCCGAGGGCCTGACCAAGCGCTACGGCGACGTGCTCGCGGTCGATGACGTGTCATTCCGCGTGCCGCCCGGCGGCACGCTCGGCCTGCTCGGCGGCAACGGCGCCGGCAAGACGACGACGATCACGATGCTGCTCGGCCTGTTGCTGCCCAGCGCCGGGCGCATTCAGGTATTGGGCCACGACATGGCGCATGACCGGTTCCAGGCGCTGGCGCGGATGAACTTCTCCTCCCCCTACATCGCGCTGCCGGCGAAGCTGACGGTGCGGGAGAATTTGCGCGTCTACGGACACCTGTATGGGGTCCGCAAGCTGGATCGCCGCATCGCCGAGCTGTGCGGCCAGCTCGACCTCGGGGCATTCATGGACCGTCCGGCCGGGCAACTGAGCGCCGGGCAGAAGACCCGCGTGGCGCTGGCCAAGTCGTTGATCAACCGGCCCGACGTGCTGCTGCTGGACGAGCCCACCGCCAGCCTCGACCCCGACACCGGCGACCTGGTTCGCACCTGGCTCGAGCGGTATCGCGCCGAGAGCGGCTGCGCGATCCTGCTCGCCAGCCACAACATGGCCGAGGTCGAGCGGCTGTGCGACACGGTGCTGATGCTCAAACAGGGCAAGATCGTGGATCAGGGCGCCCCCGATGCGCTGATCAGCCGCTACGGC
This sequence comes from Rhodospirillales bacterium, assembly GCA_043740535.1. GTDB lineage: Bacteria > Pseudomonadota > Alphaproteobacteria > Acetobacterales > Acetobacteraceae > JBBROS01. The sequence continues at coordinate 6,167 of JAYUCA010000039.1, forward strand.
CGCACGGACCTGGAAGAGGTGTTCCTCGACATCGCCCGCAACCGCCGCCAGGCCGCATGACCGCCCGCCGCATCTGGGGCATGGTCTACCGCCATTTGTGCCTCTACAAACACTCCTGGCCGCGCATGCTGGAGCTGATCTACTGGCCCACGCTGCAGATGTGCATCTGGGGGTTCACCACCAGCTACCTGGTCTCACGCGGCGGCGGCAACGCGCCGGCGCTGATCGCCGGCGGCGCACTGCTCGGCGGCGTGCTGCTGTGGGAGGTGACGCTCCGCAGCCAGATGGGCGTCGCGATCACCTTCCTGGAAGAGCTGTGGTCCCGCAACCTCGGCCACATCTTCGTAAGCCCGATCCGCCCTTGGGAGCTGATCGCCGCCCAGCTCGTCGTGTCGTTCCTGCGCACCATGTTCGGCGTGCTGCCGGCGATCCTGCTCGCCTGGCTGCTGTATGCGTTCGACCTGTTCGCGTTGGGGCCGATCCTGGTGCTGTTCTTCATCAACCTCATCGTGATGGGCTGGTGGATCGCGCTCGGCGTCGTCAGCCTGATCCTGCGGCACGGCCTGGGCGCCGAGGTGCTGGCCTGGTCCGTGACGTTCGGCCTGGCCCCGCTGTCGGCCGTGTTCTACCCGGTTTCCGTGCTGCCGGCCTCGATCCAGCCGATCGCGCTGGCGCTGCCGTCCGCGCATGTGTTCGAGGGCATGCGCGCCGCGCTGACCGGCGTCATCCGCTGGGACCACCTGGCCGCCGCCGCCGCGCTGAACGTCGTCTGGGCCATCGCTGCCGCCCTGCTGTTCGCCTGGCAGTTCCGCAACAGCCGCACCAGCGGCGCGCTTCTGAACCTGGGGGAATGATGGACACACGCTTCTGGCTGATCCGGCACGCACTGGTGGCCGAGAACGAGCGTGCCCGGCTGTACGGCATCACCGACGTATCGCTGTGTCCGGACACGCTGGTGGCGCAGGCGCCGCAGTACCGCGCGCTGGCCAGCCGGTTGCCGCGCCCCGCCGTATGGGGCTGCACCCCGCTGAGCCGCACCAGCCGCACCGCCGCGGCGATCTTCGCGGCCGGCTACCCCGAGCAGCCGCTGGAGGTGATCCCCGGCCTGATCGAGCAGAACCTGGGCGAATTCCAGGGCCTGGCCCACGCCGACGTCCCGGCCCAACTGACCATCCCGGCCCACCCGTTCTGGCCGCTCGCCGCCGACGAACGGCCGCCTGGGGGCGAGAGCATGGAAGACGTGGTCGCCCGCGTCGGGCCCACGATGGACGCTCTGGCCACGCGTTACGCCGGGCAGGACGTGGTGATCGTCAGCCACGGGGGGGCCATCCGGGCGACGATCGCGCATGCGATGCAGATCGACGCCGACCGGGCGCTGCATTTCTCGATCCACAACATCTCGTTGACGCGCATGGAGCGGGTGCCCGAAGGCTGGCGGGTCGTCAGCGTGAACGAGTGGCCGGGGGTTTAGGCGGCCCTTCGGGAGGGCGAAGCTGCCGGCGTGGATGACGACTCCGCTCTGCAACCGCTCTCGCGCCGAAAACCTGACGCCTGCCACCGTTCCTCGACATCCTCCTGCCCGTGCCAGGTTCCTCCGGCAAACCGGGCTGCGTGCCGCAACCAGGGGCCCCATGCCGGACACACAGAACGATCGCCCCGCCGGGCGGGGCCGCTGGCGCATCGCCTGGGTGGTCGTCCTCTCGCTGCTGACCCCGGGGCTCGGCCAGGTCTATGCCAGGGCCTGGGGCCCGGCGCTGCTGCTGATCGCCGTCAACGAGGCGCTGGCGCTGGCCACGCGCGGCATCACCTACGCCACGGCGCCGACGCCGGCGGCGCTCGGGCTGATCGCCACCGTGCTGGCCGCATCCCTCGCCCAGATCGTCGGCGCCGCGATCGACGCCGCGCGGCGGCTGCGGTTCCGGTCGTCCGAGCCCCGGCCCCGCTGGTTCCGCTCCACCTGGTTCGCCGCCATCCTGCTGGCGGGCCTCGGCCTGGCCATCGACGAGGCGCTGCCCTTCGGCTGGCGGTCCTTTTCCATCCCGTCCGGCTCGATGATCCCCACCCTGCTGGTCGGCGACCGCTTCCTTGCGGACACCAGGCGCCCCGGCGCCACCCCCAGCCGCGGCGACGTCGTGCTGTTCACCTTGCCGAAAGACCCGTCGACCACCTACGTCAAGCGCGTCATCGGCCTGCCCGGCGACCGCATCGCGGTGCGGCGCGGCGTCCTGATCATCAACGGCACGCCCGTGCTCCGCTGGCCGCTCGGCCAGATCGCGGCCGACCCCGGACGGCGCTTCACCGAGACCCTGCCCGAGGGCCGCGTTTACACCACGCTGCACCTGACCGATGACGGCCGTGCGAACAACACGACCGAGTTCCACGTGCCGCCCGACAACCTGTTCGTCATGGGCGACAACCGCGACAACAGCCTGGACAGCCGCTTCGACCAGCTCGGCGCCATCCCGCTGCGGAACGTCGTCGGGGTTGCCGGCACCCTGTTCTGGTCCCCGGTCAGGTCCCGCATGTTCAGCGTCGTGGAGTAGTCACGCCAACGGCACAAAGCAGCGACTCGTCATCACGAGCCCTTGCGAAGCGATCCAGGAGCGATAGCTCAGGCCTGACCGCCCTGGACTGCTTCGCAAGAGCTCGCAGTGACGATGCGGACCCCTGATATCACGCCACCGCGCGCAGCCGGCTTCCCTCCAGCGCCTGGCCCAGGTCGCCCAGGATGTCGTCGATATGCTCGATGCCGACCGACAACCGCACGTAGCCGGGGCTCACGCCCGTCGCCATCTGCTCCTCGGGCGACAACTGGCTGTGCGTCGTGCTGGCCGGATGGATCGCCAGCGTGCGGGAATCGCCGATGTTGGCCACGTGGTAGACCATCTGCAGCCGGTCGATGAACGCGCGCCCCGCTTCGGCGCCGCCCGCCAGCTCGAAGCCGACCATCCCGCCATGCCCGCGGGTCATGTACTGCGCCGTCCGCGCCGCCGCCACGCCGGCGTGGTGGCCGGGATGGATCACGCGCGTGACTTCCGGCCGCTTCGCCAGGAAGTCGGCGACCGCGGTGGCGTTGCGGCAATGCTCCCGCATCCGCAGCGGCAGCGTCTCGATTCCCTGTAGCGTCAGGAAGGCGTTGAACGGGCTTTGCGCCGGGCCAAGGTCGCGCAGCAACGTCACGCGCAGCTTCAGCGCGTAGGCGATCGGGCCCAGCGGCTTGGCCGCCTCCACCCACACCGCGCCGTGATAGCTCGGGTCCGGCCGGTGCATCGCCGGCTGCCGCGCGGGATGCGCCTCCCAGTCGAAGTTGCCGCCATCGATGACGATGCCGCCGATGCTGGTGCCGTGGCCGCCCAGGTATTTGGTGGTCGAGTGCATCACGACGGCCGCGCCGTGGTCGAAAGGGCGCACCAGCAGCGGTGCGGCGGTGTTGTCCATGATCAGCGGGATGCCGAAGCGCCGTCCGATGGCGGCGACCTCGGCGATGGGGAACACCTCGAGCTTCGGGTTGGGCAGCGTCTCGGCGTAGTAGGCCCGGGTCCGGTCGTCAGTGGCGCGCGCGAAGGCCTCGGGGTCGATCGGATCGACGAAGCGGACTTCGATGCCCATGTCCTTCATCGTGTTGGCGAACAGGTTGTAGGTGCCGCCATACAGGTTCGTGCTGGACACGATGTTGTCGCCGGCGTGCGCCAGGTTCTGCACCGCCAGCGCCGTCGCCGCCTGGCCGGACGCCACCGCCACCGCGGCCGCCCCGCCCTCCAGCGCCGCGATCCGCTGCTCCATCACGTCCGTCGTCGGGTTCATGATGCGCGTGTAGACGTTGCCCAGCTCCTGCAGCGCGAACAGCCGCGAGGCGTGGGCGGTGTCGTCGAACTGGAAGCTGGTGGTCTGGTAGATGGGCACCGCGACGGCCTTGGTCGACGGGTCCCGCCGCCAGCCGGCGTGGAGCGCGATCGTCTCGGGGTGGCGGCTGTCCATTGTGTGATCCTCCAGATTCTTGCGGCAATTCCGTGCCGTCCCCGCAACAGGGGTGGCGCGCGCCCAACCTACACCGGGTGTGGCGGCCGATCCACAGCGGGGAACTCGGTCAGCGGCAGGACATCCAGTTGCACATCCGGACCCAGGTGGCCGGCGTCCTGCCGCTGCCGGCGGCGCCATATCGTCGAGTCGTACGCCCCGCCGTCCGCGCAGCCGCCGGCAAACTCGTCGCGAGCCGCCTGGTGCTGCCCCAGTATGCCGCCGCCACCGCGATGGCAGCCCAGGATGGCGTCTTGGCAAAACCCGGGACGCCCGTGCCTTAGCGGACCTTGTTCTCCTTTCCGGGCTGGGGACATACCTCCGGCAGGGTTCGCGCGCGGCCAATCTGTGCGATGCCGCCGTCAACCGATTGACCTGCCCGCCCGCCCCGCTGTACCCGTCTCGGATGGTGAGCACGACCGCCCCCCGACCGGCTTCGCCGGCCAAAGCCTTCCTCCGCCTGCGCGGCAAATCCTTCATGTCCGTCGTCCTGACGCCGGATGCGCCGCTGGACGGCTGGATGACGCAGCTCGACGACCAGATCGCCCGATCGCCCAAGGTGTTCGACGGCCGCCCCGTCCTGCTCGACGTCTCGCTGCTGCACGGCCACGAGGCCGAGCTGGCGGCGCTGGTGCAGGACCTCGCCGCCCGCGGCATCCGCGTCATCGGCATCGACGGCAGCATGCCGCATGCGCTCGGCCCCTACGCCGCGGACCTGCCCGCCATCATGTCCGGGGGCCGCAACGCGCAGATCGGCGGCGGCGACATCGCCGACCGCGACCCCGGCGGCCGCGGCGCCACCGCACAGCCCGCCCCGGAGCCGCCGCGCGCCATCGAGCCGTCGTCGCTCGTGCTGGACCAGCCCGTCCGCTCCGGCCAGAGCGTCACCCACACGCAGGGCGACGTGACCATCATCGGCTCCGTCGCCTCGGGGTCCGAGGTCATCGCCGGCGGGTCGATCCACGTGTATGGGACGCTGCGTGGCCGGGCCATCGCCGGGCTGTTGGGCCCCGGGCCCGGCGGCGCCAGGCCCCGCATCTTCTGCCGCCGGCTGGAGGCGGAGCTGCTGGCGATCGACGGCGTCTACAAGACCGCCGACGAGCTGGACCCGGCGTTGCAGGGCCGCCCGGTCCAGGCCTGGCTCGACGGCGACGAGCTCAGGGTGGCGGCGCTGGACTGACATGACGACGCGAAGAGGAATGTAATTGTATGGCAGCGAAGGTCCTGGTCGTGACATCCGGAAAGGGCGGCGTCGGCAAGACGACGTCGACGGCGGCCCTGGGTGCGGCGCTGGCGAGCATGGGGAAGAAAGTGGTCGTCGTCGATTTCGACGTCGGCCTTCGCAACCTCGATCTGATCATGGGGGCCGAACGCCGGGTCGTGTACGACCTGATCAACGTGACGCAGGGCGACGCGAAGCTGACGCAGGCGCTGATCCGCGACAAGCGGGTGGAGACGCTGTTCCTGCTGCCGGCCAGCCAGACCCGCGACAAGGACGCGCTGACCAGCGAAGGCGTGGCCCGCGTGATGGATGAGCTGCGGGAGATGTTCGACTGGGTGATCTGCGACAGCCCCGCCGGCATCGAGCGCGGCGCCCAGCTCGCCATGCACCACGCCGACACCGCCGTGGTCGTGACGAACCCCGAAGTCAGCTCCGTCCGCGACTCCGACCGCATCATCGGCATGCTCGACAGCACGACCGCCCGGGCGAAGACCGGGGAGCGCATCGACAAGCACCTGCTGCTGACCCGGTTCGACCCGGCGCGCGCCGCCCGCGGCGACATGCTGAAGACCGAGGACGTGCTGGAGATCCTCAGCATCCCGCTGCTGGGCATCATCCCCGAAAGCCAGGACGTGCTGAAGGCCAGCAACATCGGCAGCCCCGTGACGCTGGCCGACCCCGCCAGCGCGCCCGCCCGCGCCTACATGGACGCCGCCCGCCGCCTGGCCGGCGAGACGGTGGAGATGACCATCCCCGGTGAAAAGAAGGGGATCTTCGGGAAATTGTTCGGGCGGAGGGTCGCGTGAGCATCTTCAGCTTCTTCAAGAAGAAGAACACCGCACCCGTCGCGCGCGAGCGGCTGCAGCTTTTGCTGGCGCACGAACGCGTGGCGGGCAGCGACAACCGGCTGGTGGCGGTGCTGCAGGAGGAGATCCTGGCCGTGATCGCGCGCCACATGCAAATCGATCGCGACAAGGTGAAAGTGAAGCTGGGCCGCGACGACGAGGTGAACACGCTGGAGATCGACATCGAGATGCCGGCCAAGACGTTCATGACCGCCAGAGCTTAAGCAGCCACCGATGGACGGCGTCGCTTTCCGTGCGAAAGTGGATGTCATACTCGTTACGGTTAAGTCCATAGCCGGCCGTCCCGTGTGGCGCCCGGACCGTGGCGGCAATTCACACCGGATCAACACGCCCCTCATCCTCGATGGAGTCATTCGGACGGATGTCTCGCTCGAGGCGAACGCACCGACCTTTGCTGTCGCGCAGTCCGTCACACTCCTGCTGCTCGTCGATGGCCGGGCGGTCGAGAGGATCGAGACTCTGTCAGCCAGCCCACACTCGAATTGGTCGGATAAGCGGGTGCCCCGCCGCTTGCGGGGCCTCACGTTCCCGCTTGGCAGCAACCACCTGCACACGTGGGACGCGAACTGGTGGACGACTCCTGCCGAAAACCTGCCGACTGTCGAACTCGGTGCTTTTGACAGCGACCCAACATCCGTGATTCGCTTCGCTCTGACGCGCTGGAAAATTGAGAGCACTCTCCACCCCCCACCGCATGAGCCCAGGTTCGACCTATGACAGTATGGAGCGCGCTCGACACGATTGGCCTGGACGTCGCGCGCGGCTCCACGCAGACCCGCCGGGTAGCGACCGACTGCCTCTACCCCGGCGGCATGCACGTGAGTGTCTCCATCGACTGGGAGGGAACGAACGCCATCATCGGCGATGATGGGATGGGTTGGGATACCCTGCGAAGTGCGGGGCTTGATCCGACCAGAAGTGCCGCCACAAGGGCGGCCCAGACTGTCGGACGGCGGTTTGGGGTATCCTACATCCGAGGCGTGTTCCTGCTGAAGGACGTAACGCCGGAGCAGGTGCACAGTGCGGTCCTGCACGTAGCAAACGCGAGCCAAGCCTGGGTGACCTCGGTTTTCGCACTTGGGACACAGCTGAAGCCCTCGATCGCTGACCGTAGTGCGGGGCGTCTTCAAACCCTGTTCGGCCCCGAAGCACTCCAACGGAATCTCCGGGTTCAGGGATTCAGCAGTCGAACCCACCAACTAGCATTCTTTCTCCCGCTGACGGGCGGCCGCAACGCAATTCTGGAACCTGTCGCTGATCGAATCCGCTCGATTGCCTCGGTCTACATGAAATTCGCCGACATCGCCCGGCTGCATCCTGACTGGCCGCGAGAGGTTTTGGTCGAAAATGCCGCCAACTGGGCCAGCGCGGACCTGTCCTTGCTGTCCGAAGTCGCCACTGGCATTACCGATATTGATGCCGACCTTGCCCCGCTGGGCCGCAAGCTGCGCGCCTGATCATGACCCCACCCGCCGCCCCAGCCACGCCATCACCGCCGCGCCCGCCACCAGCAGCATCAGCCCCACCCGCAGCCCGAACTCCTGCGACACGAAGCCGATCAGCGGCGGCCCTGCCATCACCGCCCCATAGCCCGCCGTCGCCACCGTCGACACGCCCGCCGCCCCGCGCGCGCCGGCTGCGCTGAACACCACCGGCACGATGTTCGCGACCCCGGCCCCCACCAGCGCAAACCCCATCGATGCGGTCCATACCCCCGGCGCCATCAGCGCCGCGGCCAGGCCGGCTGCCGCCAGGCCGCTGCCCCACACGATCGTCCGCCCCGGTCCCAGCCGCCGCACCACCGCGTCGCCCCACAGCCGGAACACCACCATGGCGCCCGCGAACACCACCAGGCTGGTCGATGCCATCGACTCCCCCACCCCCAGCACGGTCCGCAGATAGACGCCCGACCAGTCCGCCGCCCCGCCTTCGATCGCGAAGCATAGCGCGATCAGCGCGCACAGCAGCAGCACCGGCCGCGACGGCCAGGCGAACCGCACGGCCTCCGCCGCCTCGGGCCGCTCGTCGGGCAGCAGCAGGGCCGACAGCCCGACCACTGCGATCAACGCGCCGGGCAAAGCCATCGCCGGCACGAGCCCGGTTGCGGCCAGCACGCCGGCCAACGTTGCCCCGGCCATCTGCCCCAGGCTCCATCCCGCATGGAACGACGACATGATCGCCGCCCCCCAACGCCGCTCCATCGCCGCCGCATGGGCGTTCATGCAAACGTCAAGGCCGCCCAGCGCCGCGCCCAGCAGCGCTGCCGAGCCCAGCAGCGCCCACCACCCCTGCACCGAAGCCGGCAGCACGAGCGCAGCACCGAGCGCCAGCGCCGACATCCAGCATGCCCGCGCCGTGCCCAGCCGGGCCGCATACCGCCCGATGACCGGCATCGCCGCCACCGCCCCCAGGCTGAGGCATAGCAGCACGATCCCCAGCGCCGCGTTGTCCAGCCCCGCCGCCTCCCGCAGCCGCGGGATGTTCCCGGCCCAGGCCCCGAATGCGGTCCCGTTGGCGACGAACACGGCCGTCATGGCCGCACGCTCCGTCCAGGACCGGTGGATCGACGGTGTCTGCACGCAGCCGGTCCGTGCTGGCCGTCCGCTACCAGACCTCCGCCGGCATCGGCGGCGCGCCCCCGGCCTCGATCGCCTCGCCGGCTGCCAGCAGCAGGTCCTCGCGGTAGCGCGCCGAGATCAACTGCACGCCCACCGGCGCCGTGCCCACCATGCCGGTGCTGACCACCAGGCCGGGCAGGCCCATCAGCGGCAATCCGGTCTGGGTGATCTGCGCCTCCAGCACCCGGGCGAAGGCGGCCGGGCCTTGCATGTCGAGGCCGTCCGGAAACGGCAGCTCGCCTGACACCGGCGTCAGCAGCAGCGGGTATTCGGCCAGGAAGCGCGTCCATTCCCGCACCACCATGTTCCGCCGCACCAGCACCGTCGCGATCACGTCGGCGGGCAGCGCATCCGCGATCGCCCGCACCCCTGCGAGCACCGCCAGCGCGCCCGGATCGCCCTCCTTCTCCACCGCCGCCTTGAAGCCCGGCCAGCCATCGCCCAGCCACAGCTTGACCTGAAGCTCCGTCGCCTCGCGGAAGCCCGGCGTCGTCTCCATCGGCACGATCGTGTAACCCGCCGCCTCCAGCCGCTTCGCCGCGTCCAGCAGCGCCGCCTCGACCTCTTTCACCACCGGGATCCCGTCCGGCCGCAGGCACAGCGCCACAAGCCTGGGCGCCGGGGGCCCCACCAGCGGCGCCGGAACCCACCACGGGTCCCGCGGATCGCCCACCGCCATTGCCTCGAACCCCAGCCGCACGTCGGCGATCGTGCGCGCCAGCGGCCCCGACGTCGCCATCAGCTGCGGCCCGATCGCCCGCTCCGGCGACGACGCGTTCCACGCGGCGATTCGCCCCAGGCTCGGCCGCAGCCCGTGCACGCCGCAGGCATAGGCGGGATAACGGATCGACCCGCCGATATCGGTGCCGTGCGCCAGGTGGCCGATGCCGGCCGCGACCGCGCTGGCCGCCCCGCCGGAGGAGCCGCCAGGCGTCAGCGAGGCGTCGCGAGGGTTCTTCGTGGCGCCGTGCAGCAGGTTGGTGGTGAACCACCGCAGCGAGAAGGCCGGGCAGTTCGTCCGCCCGACGATGACCGCCCCGGCCCGCTCCAGGCTGTCGACGACCGGGTTGTTGGCGGTGGCCACCAGGTCCTTCTGCATCACCAGCCCGTTGGTGGTGGCGAAGCCCGCCTGGTCCACATTCACCTTCACCGTCACCGGCACGCCGCCCAGCGTGCCTGCGTCCTCGCCGCGCCCGATCGCCGCATCGACGGCATCCGCCCGGGCCCGCACCGCCTCGGGCCGGTGGTCGATCACCGCGTTCAGCTTCGGGTTGACCACGTCCAGCCGCGCGAGCGCCGCCTCCGCCGCCTCCCGCGCCGAGACTTTTCGCGTGCGGATCAGGGCTGCAAGGTCGGTTGCGGACAGGCGCCAAAGCTCGGTCACGGCAGTCTCCGGTTCATTCAGGCGAACCATGTCCCGCCGGCGCCGGGCGGTCCAGCCCGAGGGAACCTGGGCGGGGCCTGGGCAGGGCCTGGGCGCGGCCTGGGCATGGCCTGGCGGGGCCGGGGCGAGGCCCGGGCCGATACCGCGCCAGCCTGCTAGCCGAGGAAAACG
>JAYUCA010000040.1:0-2040 GCA_043740535.1 Rhodospirillales bacterium
GACCGCGCGATCGGCAAGACGACGATCGGCATCGACACCATCATCAACCAGAAGGACAGCGACATCGTCTGCATCTACGTCGCCGTGGGGCAGAAAAGCTCGGCCGTGCGCCGGGTGATCGACGCGCTCGAGACCTACGCGGATTTCGGGCGGTGCATCGTGGTGGCGTCGGAGGCGGCTGGCTCGCCGGGGCTGCGCTGGATCGCGCCGTTCGCGGCGATGACGATGGCGGAGTATTTCCGCGACCGCGGCCAGCATGCGCTGATCGTGATCGACGATTTGACCAAGCACGCCGCCACGCACCGGGAGATCGCGCTGCTGACGCGGCAGTCGCCGGGCCGGGAGGCCTATCCCGGCGACGTGTTCTATGTGCATGCGCGCCTGCTGGAACGGGCGTCCAAGCTGTCGAAGGAGAAGGGCGGCGGGTCGCTGACGGCGCTGCCGATCGCCGAGACCGATGCCGGCAACCTCAGCGCCTACATCCCGACGAACCTGATCTCCATCACCGACGGGCAGATCGTGCTCGACGCCAAGCTGTTCCGCCAGGGGCAGAAGCCGGCGGTGGATGTGGGCACGAGCGTGAGCCGGGTGGGCGGCAAGACCCAGGCGTTGGCGCTGCGGGAGGCAGCGAAGACGGTTCGGCTGGACTACGCGCAGTTCCTGGAGCTGGAGTCGTTCACCCGGTTCGGCGGCATGCCCGACGCGCGGGTCAAGCAGCAGCTCACCCGGGGCGCGTGCATCCGGGCAATCCTGGACCAGCCGCAGCATGCGCCGCTGCGGCTGTCCGACGAGGTTGCCCTTGTGATGGCGGTGCAATCGGGCCTGCTGGACGGGATGGCGCGGCCCGCGATCGCCGCGTTCCGGCTGGGCTTGCGCGCGGCGATCGACAGCGGGGCGGCGACGAGCGTGACGCAGATGGAGGCCTCCGGCACGCTGGACGCAGCCGGGAAACAGGCCCTGGCCGATGTGTTGAAGGACTATGCGGCAAGCGTGTCCGCGGCGCATGGCCCGGCGCCCCCGCGACCGGATCGCACGGCTGCGTGACCGACCGCCTCGCCGATGTCAGTGCGCGGATCGCGGGGATCCGCCAGTTGGGGGCGGTGGTGAATGCCATGCGTGGCATTGCAGCGGCGCGGGCGCAGCAGGCGCGCAGCCAGGTGGTGGCCGTAGACCGCTATGCGGCGGCGATCGCGGCGGCCATCGGGCGTGCCGTGTCGCTGATGCCGAGCCGTCGGCTGGAGCAGGTCCGGACGCCGGGGAGGCTCGCGTTGGTGCTGTTCTGCGCCGAGCAGGGGTTTGCCGGGGCGTTCAGCCAGCGCGTGCTCGATGCGGCCGGCCCTGACCTGGCGACGGCGGCGCTGTTCGTCGCGGGGACACGGGGCGGCGTTGCCCTTGCGGAGCGGGGGATCGAGCCCGGCTGGACGGGGGTCGTGCCATCCCACTCGCCGGGCCTACCGAGGCTGGCGACCGAGATCGCGACGGCCCTGTACGGGCGTCTGGCGGCGGGAGACATCCATCGGCTCGATGTCATCTTTTGCCATTGGGACCCTGGGCACGGGGTCCGCATCGTGCGGCAGACCTTGCTGCCGCTCGACCCAGCGCGGTTTATGGCGCCGGCGAACGCCACCGCGCCCCTGCTCAACCTGCCGCCCGCCAAGCTGCTGCAGGATCTGGCCGCGGATTACCTGCACGCCCAGCTTTGCCACGCCGCCCTGCACGGCTTTGCGGCCGAGAACGAGGCGCGCATGGAGGCGATGGCGGCGGCGCACACCCAGACCAACCGCCAGCTTGCGGAACTGCAAGCGAAGGAGCGGCGGGTGCGGCAGGAGGAGATCACGGCGGAGATCATCGAGCTGGCGGCCGGGGAGGCGGCAAGCCGGGAGCGGTCAGCCTGAGGCGTGTTGCCGACTGCCTCGCGCGCCGGGCTTCCGGTCGTGAGACCCCCGACGAGGAGAACCCGGCTTGGTGTTTCCGAACACGGCGGACATCGGCGCGGTGAGTAGTTTCCGAGGCTGCCTGCTCAGGCTGTCGGAGAATAGC
>JAYUCA010000041.1:0-17256 GCA_043740535.1 Rhodospirillales bacterium
TTCGCCAAACGGCTCGCGATGACGGAGTAGGGCAACGTGAAGCAATCATGCTCTAAACGACAAATGGCGATGCTGACGGAGCCGCGCGGCCGGCCAGGCCATCCCTCCAAGATCGCCGCGTAGGGTGGAATGCCCCTTCGCATTCCACCAACCAATGCACAACTCAGGACCTCCGACCCCGGGCATCAGGCGACGCGGATGCTCTCCAGGAAGTCGTTCACCTGGCTCCTGAGGTTGATCGCCTGGTCGCCCAGGCTGTTCGCCGAAATCAGCACGTCGCTCGCCACAGACCCCGCGCGGCTGGCCGCTTCCCGCACCGTCCCGATGCTGCTCGAAACCACCTCGGTCCCATGCGCCGCGTCGTGCACGTTCTTCGCTATCTCCTGCGTCGCGGTCTCCTGATGGACGACCGCGTCGGCGATCGCCGTGCCGATCCCGCTCATGGTCGCGATCATCCCGCTGACGTCTCCCACGGCCTTGACCACCTGGGCCGTCGCGTCCTGCATCGCCACAACCTGGCTGGAGATCGTCTCCGTCGCCGCCGAAGTCTGCGTCGCCAGGCTTTTCACCTCCGTCGCGACCACCGCGAACCCCTTCCCGGCATCCCCGGCCCTTGCCGCCTCGATGGTGGCGTTCAGCGCCAGCAGGTTCGTGCGCCCGGCGATCTCGCGGATCAGCGACACGACCTCGGTGATCCGTTGCGCCGCCTTCGAGAAGCTCTGTACCAGCTCGCTGGCCCGGTCGGCCGCCGCCACCGCCTGCACCGCGATCTTGGTGGACTGACCCACCTGGTTCGCAATCTCCGCAACAGACGTCCGAAGCTGCCCGCTCGCCGCTGCCACCGTCTGCACGTTCGCCGAGACTTCGCCGCTGACCGTCTCGACCGTGATCGCCTTCCGATGCGTGTCCGCTGCCGAGCTGCCCATGTCGACCGAGCTTGCGCGCATCTCGGCCGCAGCGCCGGCCAGGGCCTGCAGCGACGCGCCGACTTCCCCATCGAACAGCCCGATGCGCCGTTCCATGTCGGTCTGACGCAGTTCCGTGCTGCGCCGCCCAGCCTCGATCTCCAGATGGATCTCCTGCGCCTTCAGCGCACGATGCTCCAGCTGCGCCCGCATCGCGTCGATGTCGGCCAGCAGCAGCCCGAACTCGTCGCGCCGGCGGCTGCGGGCGGCAGTGGCCAGATCACCCGCCGCGATCCGTGCGGCGGCGGTCCGCGCCGCGGCGATGCCGCCATGCAGCGACGCGAACGTCCAGCCGAGCAGGCCCAGCAACGACCCGGCCGACGCCACCGCCACCACCGAGAACAGCCGGATATCGGCGTCCATTCCCCCAGCCGCCGCCGCCCCGTCCGCCTTGGCGCGCGCCGCCTCCGCCTCGACCAGCCGGTCGATCCCAGACGACAGCGCGTCCCGCCGTGCATCCAGCGCCTCGCGTTGAATCAAGCTCACGATCGGCGCCGCACCCGCCCGTGGCCCGGTCAGATACGGCATCGCGCCGTCGTGCCACGCGCCGCCTTCTTCGCCCAGACGGTCCGCCTGCTCACGCTGCCCGGCAGACGCCAGCCGCGGGCGAAGCCGCGCCCAGGCCCTGTCGAACCGCTCATACGCAGCAGAGAAATCGACCGAAGCCGTATCGGCCTCGGGCAGGCTCGTCGCGCCGCCAATCGCGGCCAGCGCCTTGTCGGCCCGCCCGAAGGCGCGCTGCGCGTCCCGCGCATCTTCGATGACCGCCATCGGTCCCTCGATCAACCGACTGAGCGCGCCCTGCGCCGCCATCAGCCACTGGGCGCCCATGACAGCGAGCAGTGCGACGCCGAGGATCGCCGCAAGCGTCGCGACAAGCAGTTTGGTTCGGACCGACATGTTCCCCCCTCGGAGCTATTGCGGCAGCGTCGGCGACGCGAAGCTTCGGCTAGGGGCCGAAAGCGACTCCAGGAACGCCAGGACGTCGCCGATGTCGCGTCCATCGAGGTCAGCCCTGCGGATGAGGGGCGAAAGGCCGGGGCGCGCTTCGAACGTGAACGCATAGTGCACCATCACCGCTTGCAGATCGGCCTTCGAACCGTCGTGCATGTACGGAGCCCGCTTGGCGATGTCGCGCAGGGTCGGCGTTTTGAACGCCTGGGTGGCCAAGGGCTCGGCGGGCACCACCCCCGCACGGCCGACATCGGCGCTGGCCAGGCCGATGTCATGGAACTTGCCGTCGGTGAAAGACCAGCCGGTGTGACAGGCCGCGCAGTTCGCCTTCCCCGTGAACAGCATGAACCCGCGTTTCGCAGACGTCGGGACCGCGCCCTCGTTGCCGCTCAGCCACAGGTCGAACGGCGACTGCGCGGCCGCCACGGTCCGCTCGAACGTCGCGATCGCCTTCGTGATCGTGCTGAGCGACACGTCCTCGCCCGGGTAGGCGCGTTCGAACAGCGGCCCATAACCGGCAATCCGGCGAAGCTTGGCCGGCAGCACGGCAAGGTCCTGGTTCATCTCGCGCGCGGACCCCATCGGGCCCGCAGCCTGGATCTCGAGCGTCGGGGCCCGGCCGTCCCAGAAAAAACTGGCCCCCCATGCGGCGTTAAGGATCGTCGGCGTCCGCCGATCCAGCAGTTGCAGGCCCTCCCCACGGCCCAGCCGCAGACCGTCGCCCCAGCCGAACGACGGGTTGTGGCACGTCGCGCAGGCCAGCACCCCGGACCCGGACAGGCGGGGATCGAAGAACAGCGTGCGCCCAAGCAGCTCCCGCTCGCCGCTGAAGGCGTTTGCCGCCGGAAAATCGATCACCGCCGGACGCCTGAAGGCGGCGCTCAGCTCGGCGAAGTGCGCCGGACGAACCCACGGCTCCTCGGCCCGGCACGGCGATGCGAACACGCAACCCCCCGCCAGAACGAACAGTCCAACAGCCCGCCCGAATCGCCCGAACCGCCCGATCGATACCGCCCCCGACACATCGTTCTCCCCGGCTGTGCACGCGGGCAGGATGGCGTGGGAAAATTAACAAAACGGAAGCAACCGGCCCCCTCCCTCCGGCACAGGGCGGCAACCCCTACAACGCGCCGTAACCGCCGCCCCCGCAGCTCTCCAGCGTCACCAGGTCGCCCTCCACCAACTCGAGGTTCGCCTTGCCCGGCAACGCCGAAACCACCCCGCCACGCTCCAGCGTGATGCGGAACGGCAACCCCGGCGCGCCGCCCTGCAGGCCGTACGGCGGCACGCGGACCCGCTCCACGCACGTCGTCAGCAGCATGCGCGGCGCCAGCACCCGATACGCGCGCACCACCCCGTCGCCGCCGCGGTGCAGCCCGGCCCCGCCCGCGCCGCGGCGGATCGCCTGCCGCTCCACCCGCAGCGCATAGGTCGCCTCCAGCATCTCCGCCGGCGTGTTGGACGTGTTCGTCATGTGCACCCGCGTCGCGGGGCAGCCGGCACGGTCGTGCCGGGCCCCCTCGCCCCCGCCATGCACCTCGTACAGCAGCCGCCACCCGCCGCCCGGCCGAGGCTCGGCGAACGACAGCAGCCCCGCCGTCGTCGGACCCCCCGCAGCCAGCCGCTGCGGCACGACATGCTCCATCGCCCGGATCACCGCATCGACGATCCGCATCGACGTCTCGTGGTTGCCCGCCGCGACCGGCGCGTCCCACCCCGGCTCCAGGATCGACCCCGGCCGCGTCACGATCGTCAGCGGGCGCAGCGCCCCGGCGTTCTGCTGCATGTCCCGCCCGCTCAGCAGCCGCGCCGCATAGATCGCCGCCGACCCGGCGATGAACGGCGTCGTGTTGCAGAAATTGGCCAGCCGGTCGCAACAGCCCGAAAGGTCGAACGTCGCCCGGTCGCCCGCGATGGTGATGCGGACATGGATCCGGGCCGGCCCGCCATCCGGGCCGCCGTCATCGAGGAAATCCTCGCCCTCATAGACGCCGTCCGGCAGTTCCCCGATCGCCTCCCGCATCTCCGCCTCCGACAGGTCGTGCAGCCGCGCGATGCTGCGCAGGAACACGCTGCGCCCATGCGTGCGGCACAGCTCCTGGATGCGCCGCTCCGCCGCCGCCGTCGCCGCGATCTGGCCCAGCAGGTCGCCCTCGCACGAAACCGGGTCCCGCACGTTCGCCTTGATCATCTCCAGCACGCGGCGGTCCAGCCCCGCCGCGGTCACGATCGCAACCGGCGGGATGCGCATCCCCTCCTGGAACGTGTCCGTGGCGGCCGCGTAGTAGCTGCCGGGCCAGGCGCCGCCCACGTCCGGCCAATGCGCCAGGCTCAGCGCGAAGGCGATGATCTCGCTGTCCAGGAACACCGGGCGCACGACCTTCACGTCGTTCAGGTGGTTCCCGCCCAGCGCGCCCATGTTGTAGATCAGCGCGTCACCGGGCCGGAAGCGGTCCGGCGGGTAAACCTTCAGCAGCTCCCGAACCGTGAAGGCCATGGCCCCGATATGCACCGGGATGTCCCGCCCCTGCGCCACCAGCCCGCCCGCGGCGTCTGTGATGGTTGACGACAGATCCCCCGCCTCCCGCAACAACGGCGACCGCGCGGACCGCACCAGCACGAGGCTCATCTCCTCCGCCGCGGCCGAAAGGCCGTGCCGGATCACCTCCACGACGAACGGGTCGAGCGCCCCGCTCATGCGCCCCCCCGCCGCAGCCGCAGGTGCCCGGCATCGTCCGGCGCCGCCCGCCAGCCCGGCGGCACGACGACCGTCGACCACGCATCGACGATGATCGCCGGACCCGGCACGGCCCCCGCCAGCCCGTCCCGCTGCACGATCGCGGTCGACACGTCGCGAGCCCCCTGGAAGCTGCACACCCGGGCGCCCGCCGCCTGGACCCGCCCGATCGAAGGCCTCGACGCCCGCGACCCCGAAGGCTCGCGCGCCTCGACGCGCAGCGCCTCGATCACGCAGGGCTCATCGGTCGCGTAGCCATACAGCGCCTGATGCCGCGCCTGGAAGTCGCGCCGCAGCGCAGCAACGTCCAGCGGCACCGCGAACGCCACCGCCGTCGCGTCGCTCTGCGCCTCATACCGCATCATCGCGACATGGCTGACCCCGATCGCCCCCCGCGCGGCCCCGCCCGCCAGCAGCGGCGCCAGCGCGCGCTCCCGCAACGCCCCCAGCCGCGCCTCGAACGCCTCGGGCGCCAGCCCGTCCAGCGCCAGCCGCACCGTCTGCTGCTGCGTGAAACTCAGGTCCGCCGTCAGGCAGCCCAGCGCCGAGAACGCGCTGGACGCCCACGGCACGACGATCTCCTGCAACCCGTACACCTCGGCCAGCCCCGTCGCGTGCATCGGCCCGCCGCCGCCGAACGCCAGCAGCGTGCAGTCCCGCCCGTCGATGCCGCGCTCCACCGTCACGCGGCGCAGCGCCCGCGCCATCGTCGCGTTCGCCACCTGCACGATCCCCAGCGCGGTGTCGGTCTCGTCCAGCCCCAGCGCCGCCGCCACCGGCGCGATCGCCGCCCGCGCCAGCCCGATGTCAATGCCGATCCGCCCGCCCAGCCGGGCCGCCGGGTCCAGATAGCCAAGCACCGCGTTCGCATCCGTGATCGTGGGCAGCGTGCCGCCGTGGCCATAGCAGGCGGGCCCGGGATGCACGCCCGCGCTCAACGGCCCCACCGCCAGCCCGCCTGCCCCCAGCCGCACGATGGACCCGCCCCCCGCCCCGATCGACTGCACCGCCAGCATCGACTGCCGCAGCGGCCGGTCCCCCGTCATGCGCGTGTCCGTCGTCTCCGCCACCCCATCCACGATCAGGCACACATCCGTGGTGGTGCCCCCCATGTCGAAGGTCAGCACCCGCCCCAGGCCCAAACTCCGAGCCACCCGCACCGCCGCCGCAACCCCCGCGGCCGGGCCGGACATCGCCATGACGATCGGCCGCTCCCGCGCCACGGCGATCGGCGCCATGCCCCCCGCCGAATGGAACACCTGCAGCCCGGCCCCCAGCGGCAGCCGCCGCTCCAACTCGATCAGGTACTCGGCCGCGATCGGCATCGCGGCGGCGTTGTAGGCGGTCGACGACGCCCGCTCGTACTCCCGCGCCTCGGGGTTGACCTCGTGCGACAACGACACGTGCGCCACCACGCCGCGCAGCCGTGCGCCGACCCGGATCTCATGCGCCGGGTTGGCGTAGGCATGCAGCAGGCACACCGCGACGCTGTCGACGCCCGCCCCGCGGACCCACGCCGCCAGCCGGTCCAGCTCCGCCTCGTCCAACGGCTCCAGCACCGCGCCGTGGTGATCGACCCGCTCGCGCAGTCCGAAACAGCGCTCCGGCGGCGCCAGCGGCGGGGCCTTCGGCGGGATGTCCAGCCGATACAGGTCGCGGCGGCGGTAGCGCCCGATCTCCAGCACGTCCTCGAAACCCGCCGTGGCGACCAGCGCGATCGGCGGCAGCCGGTCCTGCACGATGGCGTTGGTGACGCGCGTGGTGCCATGCACGAACCGGCGAAGCTGGCCCGGCTCCAGCCCGACCGCGGCAATCGCCTCCAGCATCGCATCCACGGGCGCCTCGGGCCGGGACGGCGCCTTGGCCGTCCGCGTCTCGCCGGTGTCCGCATGCACGGCCACGATGTCGGTGAACGTCCCCCCGATGTCGGCGCCCGCCTCCCACCTTGCGTCCGTCATCCCGCGGCCGCCGCCCGCACATGCCGGCGCTGCGGGTCGAAATACGGGATCGCGTCAAGCAGCGTGCGCGTGTACTCCGCCTGAGGCCGCTCGAACACCGCCCGGCTCAGCCCGGCCTCCACCACCTGGCCCGCCTGCAGCACCACCAGGTCCTCGCACAGCATCCGCACCACGTTCAGGTCGTGGCTGACGAACAGCAGGCCGATCCCGTCTTCCCGCCGCAACCGGTCCAGCAGCTGCAGGATCACCGCCTGCACCGACACGTCCAGCGCCGCCGTCGGCTCGTCCAGCACCAGCAGCCGCGGCCGCGGCGCGATGGCCCGCGCGATCCCCACGCGCGCCTTCTGCCCGCCGGACAGCTGATGCGCGTAGCGCCCCAGCAGGTCCATCGGCAACCCCGCCCGCGCCGCCGCGTCCCGCACCCGGCTGTCCAGCGCGGCGCCGTCCCGCATCCGCTCCAGCCGACGCAGCGGGTGGGCGATGCTGTCGAACGCGGTGTACCGGGGATTGAGGCTGTCGTGCGGGTCCTGGAACACGATCTGGATGTCTTTGCGGTGCTCCGAGTGGTGGAAATCCCGCGCCGGGATCGCCCCGATCGACTCCCCGTTGAAGATGATGTCGCCGCCATCCGCGTCCAGCAGCCGGCAGATCAGCCGCGACAGCGTGCTCTTGCCCGAGCCCGACTCGCCCACCAGCCCCAGGCTGCCCCCCTGCCCGATCCGGAACGACACGTCGTCCACAGCCCGGATGCCGCCGTCGAACACCTTCACGACATGCCGCAGCTCCAGCAGCGGCGGCATCCCCGGACCGTGCGGAACGACCGTCGCCGCAACCGCGGGCCCATCCGGGGCCAGATCGGCCAGGCAGGAGCGCCGGGTCGGCGACGCCGCGACCAGCCGCCGCGTGTACGGATGCGCCGGCGCCTCGAACAGCGCCGCGGTCGCGCCATGCTCCACGATGCGCCCCCGCTCCATGACGGCGATGCGGTCGCACCACCGCGCCGCCAGCCCCAGGTCATGGGTGATCAGGATCAGCGCCATGCCGCGCTCCGCCTTGATCCCCGCCAGCAACTCCATGACCGTCTGCTGCGTGGTGACATCCAGCCCCGTCGTCGGCTCGTCGGCGATCAGCAGCGCCGGCTCGCAGGCGATCGCCATCGCGATCATCACCCGCTGGCACATCCCGCCCGAAAGCTCGTGCGGATACGCCCGCAACCGCCGCTCCGGATCGCGGATCAGCACCGCGCGCAGCAGCTCAAGCGCCTGCGCCCGCCCGTTCGTCAACCGCCCATGCGCGCCCAGCACGTCGACGATCTGCTGCTCCACCGTCCGGATCGGGTTCAGCGCCAAGCGCGGGCTCTGGAAGATCATCGACATCGCCGACCCGCGCAGCCGCCGCAGGTCCGCATGCCCGGCGCGGCTGATGTCCCGCCCCTCGAACAGCACCCGCCCCCCGGTGATCCGCCCGGCCCGGTCCAGCAGCCGCATCACCGCCAGCGACGTCACGGACTTGCCGGATCCGCTTTCCCCCACGATCCCCAGCGTCTCCCCGGCGTCCAGCGTGAAGTCGATCCCGTGCAGCGCAGCGACGGCGCCGTGCCGGGTGGAAAACTCGACCTGCAGGGTCTCGACCTGCAGCAGCGCCGGCGTCAAGTCCGCATCCTGGGGTCGAGGATGTCCCGCAGCCCGTCGCCCAGCAGGTTGAAGCACAGCACCGTCAGCATCAGCGCCAGGCCCGGCAGCGCCACCAGCCACCACTTGCCCGTCGTGATGAAGCGCGCCCCCTCCGCCACCATGATCCCCCACTCCGGCGTCGGCGCCGTCACCCCCAGCCCGATGAACGACAGCCCGGCCGCGTTCAGGATCGCCCAGCCGAGATTGAGCGAGATCTGCACCGCCATCGCCGGCAGCACGTTCGGCAGCAGCACCCGCAGCACGACCGAAAGATGCCCCTCGCCGCACGCCCGCGCCGCCTCCACCCACCCGGCGTTGCGGCGCACGTTCACCTCGGCGCGGGCGAAGCGGATGTAGAACGGCAGGTTGATCACCGCGGTGGCGATGATGATGTTCTCCACCCGGTTGCCCAGCGCCGCCACCAGCGCCATCGCCAGCACGAACAGCGGGAACGCCATCAGCACGTCGACGAACCGCCCCACCCACCGGTCCAGCCGCCCGCCGCGATAGCCGCAGAACCCGCCGACCACCGCGCCGGCCGCGAACGACAGGCTGACCGCCGAAGCGGCGATCAGCAGATCGAGCCGCGCTGCCGCGATGATCCGGCTCAATATGTCGCGCCCAAGCTGATCCGTGCCCGCCCAATGCGCGGCATTCGGCGGCTCCAGCGCATGCGGCACGTTGGACGCGATCGGGTCGTACGGCACCAGCCACGGCGCGAACACCCCCACCAGCACCAGCGCCAACGTGCCCGCGGCGGCCAACGCGGTGACAGGGTTCGACCGAAGCACATAAGCGACGTGGCTGCCGCTGTTGCCGGCCGAGGCCCCGCTCATGCGACCGAAACCCGGGGGTCGGCGATCCCGTACAGCACGTCGATGCCCACGTTCACCAGCACGAAGATCACCGCCATCAGCAGCACGAAGGCCTGCACCGGCGCATAGTCGGACGCCAGCAGCGCATCCAGCGCATAGGACGCGACGCCGGGCCAGGAAAACACCTTCTCCACCAGCACGTTCGCGCCGAGCATCGTGGAGAACACGATCCCCGTGATCGTCAGCACCGGCAGCAGCGCGTTGCGCAGCGCATACCCCACGACGATCCGCCGCCGCTGCAGCCCCATCGCGTGCGCCGTGCGGATGAAGTCGCTGCCCAGCACCGCCAGCATCGACGCACGGGTCATCCGCGCCAGCGGCGCCAGCACGAACAGCGCCATCGTGCAGGCGGGCAGCATCAGCTGCCGGAACGCGGCCCACCAGCCCTCCCAGTCGGCCACCAGCGCGAAGTCCAGCAGATAGAACCCGGTGATCCCCGGCGGGCTGCTGGCAAAGATGTCGATCCGCGCCGTGGGGTCCGGCGCCCAGCCCAGCACGTAATAGAACGCATAGATCAGCAGCAGCCCGGACACGAAGGTCGGCACGCACACCCCCAGCGTGCACAGCATCCGCACCGCGTGATCGACCACCGAGCCCGGCCGCAGCGCCGCCAGCACCCCCAGCGGCACCGACAGCAGCAACGCCAAAGCCAGCGCCGTGCACGTCAGCTCCAACGACGCCGGCAGCCGCCGCCGCATGTCGGCAGCCACCGGCTGCCCCGTCGTCAACGACCGCCCCAGGTCACCCGTCGCGACCTGGCCGAGATAACGCAGCAGCTGCACCGGGATCGGCCGGTCGAGCCCGAGGTTCCGCCGCAGCTCCTCGATCTCGGCCCGGCCGGCGCTGGGGCCCGACGCGAAGAACACCGCCGGGTCGCCAGGCAGCACGCGCATCAGCGTGAACGTGACGATCACGACGCCCAGCAGCGCCGGCGCCGATGCCAGCAGCCGCCTGCCCACCCGCCGCGCGATCCCGCCCCACAGCGGCCCGGCCCGCAACCCGGTCAAACCCGGCGAAGGTCGCGGAAGTCCGCCTGGCGGTAGAACTGGTAGGTGTAGCCGTCGACCGACTTCGACATGACCGCGTCGTGGTTCGGCTGCCAAAGCATGATCAGCGGCGTGTCGGCCGCGAACAGCTCGATCATCTTCACGCAGTCCTGCTCATACTTCGCCTTGTCGGTCTGGTACCGGGCATCGAGCGTCAACGCCTCCATCCCCGTGCTTTTCCAGTTGGCGAAGTTCCAGCGCTGGTCACGCGTGAAATACAGATAGAAGAAATAGTAGGTGTACGGCAGCCACGCCGTCGCGCCGTCGGTATAGAACGGCATCTTCTTGTCGGCTTCCAGCGTGTTGAACTCGGCGTCCGGCTTCTTCTGGATATCGACCTGGATGCCGATCTTGCCCAGCGCCTCCTTCAGCAGCGCCGCCATCGGCTCGGCGGTCGCCGCCTGGCCGGTGCTGAACGCGAACGTGGTCGAAAACCCGGTCGGGTGACCCGCCTCGGCCAGAAGCTGCCGCGCCCGCGCCGGGTCGGTTTTGTTGGGGATCTGCTGCGGGAACCGGCTGTCGGGCGGCGTGCCGGACCACGCGCCGTCGTACAGCTTGGCGCCGCGCCCGAACAGCGCCGCCTTGAACATGTCCTCATACGGCAGCGCCGCCGCAACCGCCTGGCGCACCTTCGGGTTGTCGAACGGCGGCATCTGCGTGTTCATCGTGATGTGCGTGAAACCGTTGGTCTGCGGGATGGACGCGACCTTGGACTTCGCCGACTTCTCGATGCTGGGGATGTCGCTGGCAGCGAGGTCGATGGCCAGGTCCGCGTCGCCGCGCTCGACCAGGTTGGCGCGCGTCGCGGGTTCCGGCACGGTCTGGATGATCACGCGGCGGAACGCCGGCAGCGCGCCGTCGGGCCCCCCCGTCCACTTCTCGTTGCGGCGCAGCACGGTCGCCTCGCCGGGCTTGTGGCTTTCGATGATGTAGGCGCCGCTGGCCGCGGTGTTGCTCTTCATCCACTCCATCGCCCAAGGGTCTTCGGCGGTGGCGTGCTGACGGGCCAGCTTGCTGTTGATCATGATCGTGTAGCACACGCACAGGTTCGCCAGCGCCAGCCGGTCGGGCTTGTCCAGCGTCACGGTCAGCGTCTGCGGATCGACGATCCTGAACTGGTCCGGGTTGGTCAACGACCCCGTCGACAGCTGCGGCGGCGCCAGCGACTTCGCCGACACCGCGCGGTCCAACGACCACTTGACGTCCTCGGCCGTCACCGGCGCGCCGTCGTGCCACGTGGCGTCGGTGCGCAGCGTGATGGTGATCACCTTGCTGTCGGCGCTGATGCTGTAGGACTTCGCCAGCTCGCCGCGGATCGTGTCCGGGTCGAAGGTCCAGTTCTCGCCGACCTTCTTGCGCCCGAAGCTGAACAGCCGGTCATACACGTTCATGCTGAGGCCGAACGATTCCCGCGTGGCGCCGGGCATCGTCGTATCCAGCGTGTTGATGGTGTTGCCCGTCACATAACGCAGCGTCTCGGCCCGGCTCTGCGCGAACGCCCGGCCGCTGCCCTGCGTCAGCCACGCGCCGCCCGCCGCACCTTGCAGTGCCGCACCTTGAAGTAATGTCCTGCGCTTCACGTTCATGGCTCGCCGCCTGGTGGTTGGAGTGGGGTGGGGTGGCGTTTCATCCCCGGTCTTTTCGCAACCCTAGGGGGGAACGACGCCCAACGAAAGCCGATGTCGGCAGTTTGCCGGCATGGGCGCATTGCCGTGCCGACTGCCCTCGCTCAACAATCTCATCTTGTTTCCAGCGGTTCAACCATAGACCCGCGGATGCGTCACGCCGTAGCGGCTCACCAGCGCACGGAGTTCGCCGCGATGGGCGGCCAGGGCCTCGGATGGCTTCATGACGAAGTAGTGGCGGAAAACCCGGCCTGCATCAATCGAGATATCCTGCCCGTGAAACCCGCATTGCACCCCAATCCGATCGTCCTTATCGTCCGGTCAAAGACGATGACCCTGGGGAAGAAACCGATGTCCGAGCAGCACAGCCGCCTGCCGATCTCCCGCCGTGTCCTGCTCGGCAGCGCCGCAGCGCTCGCCGCACCCGCCATCCTGCACGCCCAGACCGCCACCGTGAAGATCGGCTTCCCCGTCCCCCTCACCGGCCCCTACGGCACCGAGGCCGCCGACCAGGTGCGCTGCGCCCAGCTCGCCATCGCCGAGTGGAACGACGCCGGCGGCCTCGATGGCCGCAAGGCCGAGCTGCTGGTCCGCGACGACAAGCTCGACCCCGGCGAGGCCGCGACCCGCACGCTCGAACTCATCGAGAAAGACCGCGTCGATTTCGTCGTCGGCAGCCTGTCCGCCTCCGTCCAGCTCGCCATCAACACCATCACCAAGCAACGCAAGGTGCTGTTCAACTCGATCAGCCAGTCCGACCAGATCGTCGCCCTCCCGGACTGGAGCCGCTACACCTTCCACGAGGCCATGACGCCCCACCTCACGGCCGGCGCCGTAGGCCGCTACGCGTTCGGGAAATTCGGCAAGCGCGTCGTCTTCCTCAGCGCCGACTACGCCTATGGGCATGAGATGGTCACCGGCTTCAAGGCGGTCGGTCAGACCATGGGCATCGAGATCCTGGCCGAACTGCGCCACCCCCTCGGCACGACGGACTACTCGACGCTGCTGCCCCGCATCCAGGCCTTGAAGCCCGACATCCTGTGCCTCATCAACTTCGGCCGCGACCAGCAGATCTCCATGAAGCAGGCGACCGACTTCGGCTTGAAGCGCACGACGCGGATCGTGGCGCCCATCATGCTGTACACCGCCCGCGTCGCCGCCGGGCCGCAGGCGTTCGAGGGCGTGGTGGGCGGCACGTCGTACTACTGGGGCGCCGAATCGACCATCCCCAGCGCCAAGGCGTTCAACGACCGCTACCGCCGCGCCTATGACAACAAGGTGCCCTCCGACTACGGCGCCCTCGGCTACGCCGGCGTCCGCGCCGTGCTGACGGCCACGAAGCAGGCGGGCACGACCGATGTCGAGAAGGTCGTGGACGCCATGCAGTCCCTGAAATACGACTTCTACAAGGGCCCGCAGCACATCCGCCCCTGCGACCACCAGTCCGTCCAGTCCGTCTTCATCATCGAGAGCAAGTCCAAGGACATGTCGACGCCATCGGACGTGTTCAGCGTATTGGAAACCACGCCCCCCAGCGAGGACGCCCTGCTGAGCTGCAAGGACGAAGGGCACGCGTAGCAGCAACGCGATGTCAGCCCCGACCATTGAACGCCGCCGCATACAGCCCCCCTCCCTCCTTCAGGGCTCGAAGGAGGAAGGGGGGAATTGATGAACGGCATCACCCTCGACCTGCTCGCCCTGCAGATATTCACCGGCCTCGCCCTGGGCGCGATCTACGTCCTGGTCGCCCTCGGCATGTCGCTGCTCTTCGGCATGCTGACCGTCGTCAACTTCGCCCACGGCGCCTTCTACATGCTGGGCGCATACGCCGCCGTCGCGTTGCTGGGGCTGGGCGCCAACTTCTGGATCTGCCTGTTCTTCGCCCCCATCGCCGTCGGCCTGCTGGGCCTGGCGGTCGAGCGCGTGCTGATCCGCCCGCTGTACGGCCGCGGCATCGACTACCCGCTGCTGCTGACCTTCGGCCTGTCCTACGTGATGATCGAGGGCGTGCGCATCCTGTTCGGCACCCAGGGCATCGCCTTCGACACCCCGGACGCCCTCGTCGGCGCGACCGACATCGGCGTCGGCTACTTCCCCACCTACCGCCTGTTCGTCATCGCCGTCACCGCGGTCGCCCTGGCGGCGCTATGGCTGTTCCTCGAGCGTACGCCATACGGCCTCATCATCCGCGCCGGCGCCCGCGACCCCGACATCGTCCGCATCCTCGGCATCGACGTCGGCCGTGTCTGGCTGGTCGTCTTCGGCATCGGCACCGGGCTCGCCGCCCTGGCCGGGCTGCTGGCCGCACCCCTGCAGGGCGCCAACCCCGAGATGGGCGACGGCGTGCTGGCCATCGCCTTCGTCGTCACCGTCGTCGGCGGCATGGGGTCCTTGCTGGGCGCCGTGCTGGCCGGCCTGCTGGTGGGCGTCGTCGTCAGCCTGGCTTCGCTGTTCGCGCCCGAGATGGCGCAGGTCTCGATCTTCGCGCTGATGGCCATCGTCCTGCTGATCCGGCCGCAGGGGTTCTTCGGCCGCGCCGGGTTGATGAGCTGATGACCGCCGCCGTCGTGGCCCGGCCGGCGCCGCCCGACTGGATCGGCCTCGCCACCCGCCATCGCGTGCTGCTCGCCACGGCCTTCCTGCTGGTGTTCCCGCTGCTGATGCCGTTCAAGGCGATCGCGGTGAACATCCTGATCTACGGGCTGTTCGCCCTCGGCTTCAACATGCTCTACGGCTACATGGGCCTGCTGTCGTTCGGCCATGCGGCGCTGTTCGGCGGCGGAGCCTATGCCTGCGGCATCGCCATGGTGCATCTCGGCCTGCCGTGGTTCGCAGGCGTCGGCGCGTCGGTGCTGGCCGGCGCCGGGCTGGCCGCCGCGATGGGCGGCCTCGCCACCCGCACGCGCGGCATCTACTTCGCCATGGTCACGCTGGCGCTCTCGCAATGCGTCTACTACATCGCCTACCAGGCGACCGGCCTGACCGGGGGCGAGAACGGGCTGCGCGGCGTGGCGCTGCTCCGCATCGGACCCTTCGACTTCGTCGACCCGACCACGCGCTACTACGTCGTCGCCGGCTTCGTCGCCACGGCGCTGTTCGTGCTGTCCCGCATCCTCGCCTCGCCCTTCGGCGCCGCGATGGCGGCCCTGCGCGAGAACGAGGCCCGGGCGCGCGCCTGCGGCTTCGACGTGCGCACGACGCGCTGGCTCGCCTTCGTGCTGTCCGGCGGCTTCTGCGGCCTGGCCGGCGCGATGCAGGCCCTGCACCTCGGCATCGTGCCCATCGAGACGCTCAGCTACCAGACATCCGGGACCGTCGTGATGATGGCGCTGCTGGGCGGCATGGGCACGTTCTTCGGCCCCTTCGTCGGCGCCGGGGTGTTCCTGCTGCTGGAGAACCTGGTGTCCTTGTACACCGTGCACTGGCAGATCGTCGTGGGCACGGTGTTCATCCTGTGCGTGCTGTTCTTCCCCCGCGGCATCTGGGGCACCCTGCTCCATTACCTGGCCCGGCGCGCCCCATGACGGAATTCATCCTCCAGACCGAAGCCGTCGGCAAGAATTTCGGCAAGTTCAAGGCGCTGCACAACGTCTCGGCCGGGTTCCGGCAGGGCCAGCTCACCGGCATCATCGGCCCGAACGGCGCTGGCAAAAGCACCTACTTCAACACGATCTCCGGCGCCTTCCCCCCCAGCACCGGCCGCATCCTGTTCGAGGGCCGCGACATCACCGGCACGCCGCAGCACCGCTACGCCGCCATGGGCATCGCCAAGTCCTTCCAGATCACGACGGTGTTCCCGCAGCTCACCACGCAGGAGAACGTCCGCGTGGCCCTGCAGGCGCTGCGCTCCCGCTACGACGTCTGGCGCCCCCGCGCCCGCCACACGGACCTTGTGGACCAGGCCCTCGCTTTGCTCGACAGCGTCGGCCTCCTCCCCCGCCGCGCCCGCCTGGCCGCAACCCTCGCGCACGGCGAGCAGCGGGCACTCGAGATCGCGATGGCGCTGGCCAGCAACCCCCGCCTGCTGCTGCTCGACGAACCCACCGCCGGCATGAGCCCCGAGGAGACCCGCGCGATGATGGACCTGATCGTCCGCCTGGCCGCCGACCGCACCGTGATCCTGGTCGAGCACAAGATGAAGCTGGTCATGGGCATCTGCGATCACCTCCTGGTGCTCCACCACGGCGAGCTGCTGGCCCAGGGCGCCCCCGCCGAGATCCGCACGAACGAAACCGTCAAACGCGTCTACCTCGGCCAGCGGGACCACTGATGCTGACACCAGACGACTCAAGACGTAGGGCGGAAGAGCGAAGCGTCATCCGCCTCTTCGGCCAACCGCGCGCAAGGAGTGACGGATGACGCTGCGCTCTTCCGCCCTACGGCCG
Organism: Rhodospirillales bacterium; assembly: GCA_043740535.1. GTDB lineage: Bacteria > Pseudomonadota > Alphaproteobacteria > Acetobacterales > Acetobacteraceae > JBBROS01. The sequence goes on from JAYUCA010000041.1 coordinate 16,219, forward strand.
CCATGCTGACCATCGAAGCCCTGAACGCCTGGTACGGCCCCAGCCACGTCCTCCAAGGCATCGACATCGAGGTCCGCCGGGGCGAGATCGTCTGCCTCATCGGCCGCAACGGCGCCGGCAAGACGACGACGCTGCGCACCGTGATGGGCCTGCTGCCAAAAAGCACCGGCCGCGTGCTGTTCGAAGGCCAGGACCTGCTGGGACGCCCAGCCCATATCCGCAACCGCCTCGGCCTCGGCTACGTGCCCGAGGAACGCCGCATCGTCGCCGGCATGTCGGTGCGGGAAAACCTCCGCCTGGGTGTGCTCGCCGCCGCCGGAAAACGGCCGGAACGCCAGGTGATCGAGGAAGTCGCAGAAATCTTCCCCCGCCTGGCCGAACGCCTGGACCAGGTCGCCGTTACCATGTCCGGCGGCGAGCAGCAGATGCTGGCGATCGCCCGCGCCATGGTCAGCCACCCCAAGCTCATCATGCTGGACGAACCCTCCGAAGGCATCATGCCGGTGCTGGTGGACGAAATGTTCGCCCTGTTCGCCCGCATGCGCGACAACGGCACGACCATCCTGCTGGTGGAACAGAACGTGGAACTGGCGCTGGGCCTGGGCGACCGCGCCTACATCGTCGACGGCGGCCGCATCGTGCACGAAGCCCGCGCCGCCGACCTGCTGGCCGACGAAGCCGTGCAGGAGCGCTACTGCTCCGTCTGACCTCGATCAACCACGTCATCCCCGGGCCTGCTTGCCCCGGGGATCACGTCGCAGCGACAGCACGGCCAGCGCCCCAGGACCACGCCCCGCCCCCCCGCCGTCACCGCCCGCCGCCCCCCACCGTCATCGCCCGCCGCCCCCCGCCGTCATCGCCCGCCGCCCCCAACCGTCATCGCGAGCCGCTTGGCGAAGCGATCCAGGGGCCGCATGCACCCCTCCCAGCCCCCGGATCGCCACGCCGCAAGGACGGCTCGCGACGGCAAGTCGTCATCCCTCCCCCCTCGTCCTATCCCCCAGGCCATCAAACCCCGAACAGCCGCCGCGCATTCCC
>JAYUCA010000042.1:0-7059 GCA_043740535.1 Rhodospirillales bacterium
CGGTGATGCGTTGCGGCGCGAAGACTATGACCCGGCCGCCGGCGCCGCGCTACTCCGCCGCCACCGCCAGCGGCGCGGCGGCGATCCGCTGCAACAGCGCCGCCCGCTGCGGCGCGGCCTCTGCCATGCTGGCGGCCTTGACCGGCCCGAAGCCGCGCACGGTCATGGGCAGTGACGCCAATGTGATGGCGGCGCCGAGCGTGTCGGCGCGCAGGCCAGGCAGGGCGGCGCGGATGTCGTTTTCGTACTGCTGTGCGAATGCCCGCTCCTCCCGCCGCTCCCGCTGCCACCCAAAGGGGTCCAGCGCCGTGCCCCGCAGCGCCTTGCCGTGCCGCAGCGCGCGGAACAACGGCAGCGCGATGCGGCCGGGGATCGCGATCTTGCGCTTGCGGCCTGTGGCCGGGTCGGTCCGGGTCAGCAGCGGCGGGGCCATGTGGAAGACCGGTTCCGCGCCGTACTCCGCCTGGGCATGCAGCCGGGCGACCTCGTACTCGTCCTTGTAGGCGAAGGCGCGGAACGCGCCCTCGGCCACGCTGCGGCCGAATGGGCCGGGGGCGCCGGTCAGCGCCGTCTCTCGCGCCGTGGCGGCGTCGACCAGCGAGCGATAGCGCCGGGCCAGGCCCTGGCCCTGATAGCGCACCAGCTCCGCCGAACGCCGGTCGAGCACGCTTGCCAGGTCATCGGGCGCCGGCGCCTGGTCGGCCAGGATCTCCTCGATCAGCGCCGGCTGCGCCGCCAGCAGCCGCCCCCACAGGAACGCCCGCTGGTTCAACGCCACCGCCGTGCCGTTCAGCGTGATCGCGCGCAGAAGCGCCGTGCGGCCGATCGGCAGCAGGCCCAACTGCCATGCCATGCCCAGCATCACCGTGTTGACCGCCTGGGCGGTGCCGAACAGCCGCTCGGCGATCAGCGTGCCGCGCAGATAGCGCGAGCGCGCGCGGTCCGTGCGGCGCTCGATCGCCCGCCGGTGCAGCCCGGCGTCGATCCGCAGGTCGCGGTCCCGCAGGAACCCGGCCCCGGCCTGCAGGTCCAGGTTGCCGACCACCGCCGCGCCCGGGCCGCATCGCCCGAGCACATCCGGGTCCGCCGCCACCGCCAGGTCCGCGCCGACCAGCAGATCGGCCTCGCCGAGCGGTATCCTCACCACATCCAGCCCAGCCTCGGCCGCGATCTGCACATGCGACACGACGGCCCCGTTCTTCTGCGCCAGCCCGGTGAAGTCCAGCGTGCTGACCGTGCGCCCTTCCAGATGCGCCGCCATCGCCACCACCGCGCCGCAGGTCACGATGCCGCCGCCGCCGATGCCCGCGAACAGCCCGCGCCAGGGGCGCACCAGGTCCGGCAGCACGGGTTCGGCAAGCCCGGCCGCCAGGGTCTGCTCCCTCGCCTGCCACGCGGCCGCGTGGTCGATCTCGGGCGGCTTGGCCGTCGACGTGACGAAGCTGGGGCAGAACCCCTTCAGGCACGACAGGTCGGTGTTGCAGCTCGTCGGGCTGATCCGCCGCTTGCGGCCGTGGTCGGTGTCCACCGGCTCGATCGCGATGCAGTTGCTTTGCGCGGTGCAGTCGCCGCAGTTCTCGCACACCGCCGCGTTGATCGACACATGGACATCCGCCGCGGCCAGCTTGCCGCGCTTGCGGCGCCGCCGCTTCTCCGTCGCGCACACCTGGTCGTAGATGATCGCGCTGACCCCGTCATGCTCGCGCATGCGCCGCTGCACCGCGTCCAGCTCGTCCCGCCCGTGCCGCAGCGTGCCGGGCGGCAGCGCGGACGCCGCCGGCAGCCGCGCCGGGTCGTCCGCGACGATCGCCAGCAGCCCCACGCCCTCGGCTGCCAGCTGCTGCGCCATGTGCACGACCGTCGGCCCGCCCTCGGCCGGCTGCCCGCCGGTCATCGCGACCGCGTCGTTGAACAGCAGTTTGTAGGTCATCCGCGTCCCGGCCGCGACCGCCTGGCGGATCGCCAGCAGGCCGGAGTGCTGATACGTCCCGTCCCCCATGTTCGCGAACATGTGCGGCAGCGTCGTGAACGGCGCCAGCCCCACCCACGGCGCGCCTTCGCCGCCCATCTGGCTGAAGGTCCGGGTGGTGTCGCTGGTCGTGACCGCCATCGTGTGGCACCCGATCCCGGCCATCGCGTGGCTGCCTTCGGGCAGCACCGTGCTCGTGTTATGCGGACATCCCGCGCAGAACATCGGCCCCCGGGTCAGCAGCCCGGCCGCCGCCGGCAAACCGGGGATGCCCACCGCCGCCGTCTCGATCCCGAACCGCGGCAGCATCCGCTGCAGCGCCCCGATCAGCAGCTCCGGCGACAATTCCAGCGTGCCCGGCAGCAGCGCGGAGCCGTCGACGTCGCGCTTGCCCAGCACCGCCGGGCGCCGGTCCGCGGCGAGGTCGAACAGCGCGTCCCGCAGCTGCATCTCCACCAGCGAGCGCTTCTCCTCCACCACCAGGATCGCCCGCTTGCCCCGCGCGAACGCGGCGACGCCCTCCGTCTCCAGCGGCCAAGCCATCGCCACCTTGAACACGGCGATCCCCGGATGCCCGGCCAGGCCCAGCCGCTGCAGCGCGTGCATCGCGTCGTGATGCGCCTTGCCGACGGTCACGATCCCGATCTCCGCCCCCGTCCCGCCCGCCATCAGGCGGTCCAGCCGGTTCGCGCGCACCCAGGCCAGCATCGCCGGGAACCGCTCATCCACCAGGCGCCGCTCCAGCTCCCGCCGCTGCGCCGGCCACGGCAGCGCCGGGTCGAGGTTCAGGCCGTGCGGCGGCAGCGCGATATCGGGCGTCATGAACCCCCGCACCGTGGGGATGGTCGCCAGCCCGTGCTGCTCCGCCGTCTCGGCGATGGTCTTCAGCGCGACCCACAGCCCGCTGAACCGGCTGAGCGCGATGCCGGCCAGGCCCAGGTCGACGATGTCCTGCACGTCCGCCGGCGCCAGCACCGGGATCTGCACCGATTGGAAGATCCCGTCCGTCTGGTGCGGGAACACCGAGCTATGCGCCGCATGGTCGTCGCCCGACACCGCCAGCACCCCGCCCAGCCGCGACGTGCCGAGCGTGTTGGCGCAGCGCAGCGCGTCCGCGCTGCGGTCCACGCCCGGCCCCTTGCCGTACCACATGCCGAACACGCCATCGACGCGCTTGCCCGGGAAGGTGTCGATCTGCTGCGTGCCCCACAGCATCGTCGCCGCCAGGTCCTCGTTCAGCCCCGGCTGGAACCGCACCCCGGCCGCGGTCAGCAATTTCTCCCGCCGCCACAGCTCCAGGTCGAGCCCGCCCAACGGCGACCCGCGGTATCCCGAAACCAGGCCGCCCGTGCCGAGGCCGGCCGCCCGGTCCAGCCGCGCCTGCTCCAGCATGACCCGCACCAGCCCCTGCACGCCGGACAGCAGCACCGGCCGGTCCAGCTCCGTGTAGCGGCTTTCCAGCGTCGTCCCGTCGGATGGCGAAGTGGCGAAACCCACGTCCATGGCTAGGCTCCTGCGGATCAGGCGGCCAGGATAGCGCGGAAACCGCTGGCGTGTGCTGCCAGACTTGCCCGGGGACTGGACCGAAATTGGCAGATCATGCTAATGATGCACTGCACCATAGGAGGATCGTGCGTCAAACCCATGCGACTTGACCGGATCGACCACGCCATCCTCGAGCACCTGCAGCACGACGGCCGCGCCACCAGCGCCGAGCTTGGCGATGCCGCCGGCCTGTCGCCCAGCCCGGCGCATCGGCGCCAGAAGCTGCTGGAAGACGGCGGCATCATCCGCGGCTACGTCGCTTTGCTGGACCAGGACCGCGTCGGACTGCCCGTCAACGTCTTCGTCTCCGTCCGGCTGTCCGCCCAGACCGAGGACCACCTGGCGGCCTTCGAGCGCGGCATCGAAGGCCTGCCCGAGGTCATGGAGTGCTACGTCATGTCCGGCGCCAGCGACTTCCTGCTGCGCGTCGTGGCGCCGGACCTTGGCGCCTACGAGGAGTTCCTGCGCACCAAGCTGACCCGCATCCCCGGCGTGCAGGGCGTGGAAAGCGCCTTCGCCCTGAAGCGCGTCGCCTACCGCACCAGCCTGCCGCTGCGGCGCGGCAAATGATGGGCGAGGGCTTTCTCGCGGCCTTCCTGATGGCGTTCCCCGCCTTGTTCAGCATCGTCAACCCCGTCGCCGGGTCATTCATCTTCCGCGAGGCCACTGCGGACCGCACCCATGCCGAGCGGGTCGACCTTGCCCGGAAGGTCGGCCTCTACTCGCTGCTGGTCATGCTGGTCGCCCTCGGCGCCGGATCATACGTGCTGGAGGTCTTCGGCATCAGCATCGCAGCGCTGCGCATCGCCGGGGGCCTCGTGCTGTCGCTGTTCGCGTGGGAGCTGCTGGGCGCCCCGGAAAAACGCGAGGACCGCAAGCACGAACAGGCCGAGGGCGCCGAGACCGGCCCGCCCGACGACGTCGCGTTCTTCCCGCTGACCCTGCCCTTCACGACCGGACCGGGCACGATCGCCGTCGCCGTGGCGCTCGGCTCGGGCCACCCCAGGACCGGCGCGGCAGCGTTCTTCGCCGGCGTCACCCTGGCCGCTACCCTGCTGGCCGGCGTGATCGCGCTGCTCTATGCCTACGCCGACCGCCTGTCCGACGTGCTGGGTGGCAACGGCAGCCGCACCGTCACGCGCCTGTCCGCCTTCCTGCTGTTCTGCATCGGCGTGCAACTTCTGATCAACGGCGTCGTCGACGTGCTCGCCCCCCTGCTGCGAGCAGCTATGCCGTAGGGTGGAAAGCCAAGGGCGCGATCCGTACAGCCCGTCCATGACGTTTCGAGGCAACGGTTGCAACTCGGCCGTGGCCTACGACGTAATGGCCGCCATGCCAGACGCGATGCCGCCCGGAGACACGCACCTGCTCAGGTCGCTCGCACACGCCGTGCGCGCCACCGGCTACGGCTTCGTCACGCCCACCCCCAAGACCCACGCGACCGTGAACGCCCGCCCCGGCGCCGAGTGGGCCAGGACACTCCAGGACGTCTTCGGCTGGAGCCGCCCGTTCCACGCAGGCGTCGTGCCCCCGCACATCCAGGAAGCGATGCATGCCGCGGGCGTGCTGGCGCGCCATGAAGATGGCTGGCGCAGCCTGGTGCGGCTCTCCACGCTGGACGGCCTGCTGTTCGTCCATTCCGCCTTCCCGACCACCGACGCCGACGCCGTGTTCTTCGGCCCCGACACCTACCGCTTCGCCCGCGCCATCGCCCACCTGCCCGACCGTCCCGTGCGCCGCGCCGTCGATATCGGCTGCGGCGCCGGCCCCGGCGCGATTTTGATCGCCCGCGCGCATCCGGGGGCCGAGGTCTTCGGCGTCGACATCAACGCCGCGGCCCTGCAGATGACGCGCGCCAACGCTGGCCTCGCCGGCGTGACCGTCCATGCCGCCCACAGCGACCTGCTGACCGGCGTGCCGGGCCAGTTCGACCTGATCGCCGCCAACCCGCCCTACCTCGTGGATCCCGCCGAGCGCGCGTACCGCCACGGCGGCGGCCCGCTCGGCGCCGGCCTGTCCCTGAAGATCCTCGATGCGGCGATCGATCGCCTCGCCCCCGGCGGCACGCTGCTGCTGTATACCGGGGCGGCCATGATCGACGGGACGGATCCCTTTCACGACGCTGCCGCCGCCCGGCTCCATTCCGCCGGCCTGGCCTGGCACTACGACGAGATCGACCCCGACGTGTTCGGCGAGGAGCTCGAGCACGGCGTCTATGCCCGCGCCGACCGCATCGCCGCCGTGGCCCTGACGGCCACCCGCCCCATCTGACCGCACAAGACGCCAGCCATGGCGCCGAGACCCCAAGGAGCCAGACGATGCCCGACGGCAGCTTCAATCACGCGTTGACCGAGAACGACCGCTGGCATCGCCGCCTGGCCGCCTTCAATGCGAACCGCTTCGCCCCGGCGCTGCCTGGCCCCGGCTGGGAGGCCGATATCGAAGCCGCCGCCAGCCTGGCGATCGAGGAAGGCCGCTGGCTGGAAACCCAGCGCGCCCGCGTCGCCGCCCGCGCCGCCCTGGCCCCGCGCGACCCCGACGGCTTCGTCGCCTGGTTCGAGGATCTGGAGCGCGGCGGCCCAGGGCAGCATGACCCGTTGTTCCCCTGGCTGGCCGAACAGGCGACGATGGAGGAGATGCGCTGGTTCCTGGAGCAGGAGGTGGCCGGCGAGGCCGGGTTCGACGACCTGACCGCGCTGACCCAGCTCCGCCTGCCCGTCCGCGCGAAGCTGGAGCTGGCCCGCAACTACTGGGACGAGATGGGCCGCGGCAATGCCAAGGGCATGCACGGCCCGATGCTGGACCACCTGGCCCGCCGCCTGGGCCTGCAGCCCCGCGTGGAAACCGCGGCGTGGGAGGCCCTGGCCCTGGCGAACACGATGGCCGGCCTGGCGTGCGCCCGCCGGTACGCCTTCCAGTCCGTGGGCGCGCTGGGCGTGATCGAGCAGACCGCGCCCGGCCGCGCGAAGCTGGTGGGCGAGGGCCTGCGCCGCCTGGGCGTCAGCGGCAAGGACCGCCACTACTTCGACCTGCACGCCATCCTGGACATCAAGCACAGCGCCGCCTGGAACGCCGAAGCCGCCTGGCCGCTGGTTGCCGCCAACCCGGACTGGGCCCCGGCGCTGGCCGAAGGCGCCCTGATGCGTCTGGAATGCGGCGCAGCCTGCTTCCGCCGCTACCGGGACGTGCTCGGCGTGGGGTGACCTGCCTTATGCCAGGCGCTCGCAGTCTCGAGCGGTGGCGCCGGCATCGCGCTCCGGACGTTCTTTGGTCCACATGGGCGGTGGGGGATGGTGGAATACGAAGGCGTTCCACCTTACGATTTTTAGGGGGTCAGGACTTTGGGCGCTTGGCGTCATACCAGGGGCATCAAGCATTGACCGGTCCGCATCGTCACTGTGAGCCCTTGCGAAGCAGTCCAGGGCGGCCAGACCTGATCTATCGGTCCTGGATCGCTTCGCAAGGGCTCGCGATGACGAGTATCTACTTAATGTCATTGGCGTCATACCAGGGACATCAAGCATTGACCTGTCCGCATCGTCATG
>JAYUCA010000043.1:0-2187 GCA_043740535.1 Rhodospirillales bacterium
GCGCAGGGCATGGCCCGCTCGGCCTCGCCCCCGTATGGCGGCGCACAGTTCTCCAATGCCCGGCTATCCCAGCAGTTCCCCGGCATTTCCGCCCGCGCCACCATCCTGGTGGCCAAGACCGCCTACCCGACGATCAACTACGAGCTCATTTTCGGCGCCGAGGCGGCGCTCGCCTACATGACGCTGCCCATCCTCGGCATCGCAGCCATCTCCCCGCCGCTCGCCATCGCGCTGACCGGCATCGCCCTCACCCTCGTCATCGCCCCGATCACCGCCGTCCTATTGAAGGCGCAGTTGTGGCAGGAAGCCGCCGACGGCAGCCTCAGCGAAAACGACCTGCCCGTCACCTTCGACAACTCGACCTCGCTGCAGGTCCTGACCCCGGACCTGCCGACGCTCTCGAAGCTGATCAAGCACAAGCCCCAGATCGCGAGCCTTGTCGCCAACCCGGTTTCCGACGGCATCGTCACCCTCACCCTCAGCGCCGTCGGCGTGGGCGCCGGCAACTCGAGCGACGTCATCTTCCAGATGGGCGGGCAGAGAATCGCGGCCCACGTGCCACAGAACAGGATCACCTACGACGCCAAGACCGATACCACCACCTACACCGCCATCGACGTGCCCGCGGGCGTCCTGCTCGGCGCCGCCGGCATCGTCGTCCGCAGCCAGGTGGGCCAGCACAACTTCGCCAACCCCAGCACCAGCCCCGTCGCCACCATCAGCAACAAGGGCGGCTACAGCTTCACCGGCGACGTGCGCGCCGAGCAGGTCGATGTGCTGGGCCCGACCATCAACCCGACCCACAACCCCGACATCCCCTCGCTGGCCATCATCAAGAAGCTGGACGTCAGCGGCCACCCCAACGTCATCCTGGTGACCCAGGACCTCTCCCGCATCTTCGTCGCCACCGACAACGGCATCGACGTCTTCGACGGCTTCACCCTCAGCTTTTACGGCCACATCAAGATCGGCGGCGACGAGAACGTCACCGCCATGACCGTCAATTCCGACGCCACGCGCCTCTATGCGGCCATCGCCGGCAAGGTCGTCGTCTTCGATATCAACCTCAACGACTACACGTTCAGCTATGACCCCTCGGCGCCGCTGCCCTACACCAAGGAAGTCATCCGGCTCAGCGCCCAGTTGCCGAATCCCAGCGGCTACATCTCCACGATCGCCATCAACCAGGACGACACCCGCCTTTTTGTCGGCAGCCCCGGCAGCCGCTTCTTCAGCGGCGGCCGCACCATCACCAACGGCGGCGCCGTCCACAGCGTCATCCTCGTCATCAACGTCGATGCCGAGGACGAGCCGACCGACCCCAACGTCAACCCGCGGAAGTACAACCAAGTCATCGGCACGCTCGACGGCGGGCTCGAGACCTGGAAGATCATCGCCACCAGCCAGTACGACAAGATGGTGTTCACCTCGCGCAGCGATCTCAGCGCCGGCTTCCACACCATCACCATCACCAATGACGACCCGGCGACCTTCAAGGCCGAGGTGAACAAGACGACGCTCGGCAACACCTCAGGCCTGCCGATCAGCCTGAAGCTCAACGCCCAGCCGATCCGGACGGTCTATGACGGCTTCAAGCTGCCTGACGGCACGCAGTTCGGCAGCTTCCCGGTGCGCGCCAACAGCCAGATCTACGACCTCGACATCCGCAACGCGACCGGCATCGCCATCCTGAAAGACCTCAGCTACGCCTTCGTCGCCGACTACGACATCCCGCTGCAGTATTACGAGAACCCGCAGCTCGCCAACGACGCGGACAGCGTCCACAAGCTCGGGGCCAAGATCGGCATCATCAAGGACCCGTTCGGCACGCCCACGCTGATTGCGTCCACCACGCCCATCCCGCTGGGCCTGCTCGACGAAATCGTGCTCAGCGGCGACGACACCCAGTTGTACGCCCTGTACCATGGCGCCTCCCAGATCTTTAAGTTCAGCGTCGACGCCCTGCTGGGCGAAACCCGGCATGAAAAGACCAACTTCGGGCAGTTCCCCGTCGACAACGCCAAGGAAAATCCACCGGGCGACCTGAAGATCAACCTGCCCGGGATCGACGTGCCGCGCCTGGTCCGCGGACTCGCTATCCAGGCCGTGGCCTCCATCATCCTCGAGAGCCCCTCGGGCGTGGTCGACGTCGATTCCGCGAATCCGACCCTGCTCGACTTCAAGTTC
>JAYUCA010000044.1:0-9463 GCA_043740535.1 Rhodospirillales bacterium
CCGCACCTGACCCACATCGTCGCCGGCATCTCCGACGCCGCCCGCCACCACGGCGGCGAAGGCGCGCTCTACGTGGCGCTGAAGCGGAAAAAGCGCGCGTGACTCCTCTCCCTCGCGCAGCGAGAGGGAGAGGCAGAGGGTATGGAGAGGGCGGCTCAGACTCTGAAATGGTCGCGAAGATCGATCAAGGCCCTCGCGTGGCCGCTGGAGAGACGTGCGACGCGGAGCCGCCCTCTCCCTATTCTCTCCCTCTCTACGCTTCGCTCGGGGGAGAGGCGGTTCGCGACGCCTTCTCGGCGAGACCGGAAGTCCCTTCGCGGGCTTCCAGCTTGGCCGCCACCTCGTCCAGCGAGACCCCGGTCGCGGCGATCACCACCAGCCAGTGGTAGATCAGGTCGGCGCTTTCGGCGGCGAGCGCGTCGCCCCCGCCCTGGGTGGCCGCGATGACGGCTTCGATGGCTTCCTCGCCGAGCTTCTTGGCGGCGAGCGAGGGGTCGGCCAGTAGCTTGGCGGTGTAGGAGGCGCCCGGGTCGCCGCCCTTGCGAGATTCGATGGTGGCGCTGAGGCGCGCGAGGACGTCGGCGAAGCGGGTCATGCGGCCTCCGTTTGCCGGACCGGCAGGCGGGCGGCGGCCATGGCGCGCTTCACATCTCCGATCGAGACTTCGCCGAAGTGGAAGATCGAGGCGGCCAGCACGGCGTCCGCGCCGCCGTGCGTAACCGCATCGAGCATGTGCTGGGCGTTGCCGGCCCCGCCCGAGGCGATCACCGGCACGGAGACCGCCGAGCTGACCTTCTTCAAGAGGTCGAGGTCGTAGCCGATCTTGGCGCCGTCGCGGTCCATGGAGGTGAGCAGGATCTCCCCTGCCCCCTTGGCGACCGCCTCGACGGCGTAGTCCACGACGTGCAGACCGGTGTCGGTGCGGCCGCCATAGGTGAAGACATGCCAGTCGCTTTTGCCTTCTTGGGGCCCTGTGCGCTTTGCGTCGATGGCGACGACGGTGGCCTGGGAGCCGAAGGCGTCGGCGCAGGCGCTGATCAGGTCGCGGTTCTCGACCGCGGCGGTGTTGATCGAGATCTTGTCGGCGCCGGCCAGCAGCAGGCGCCTGGCGTCCTCCACCTTGCGGATGCCGCCGCCCACCGAGAGCGGCATGAAGCAGACGTCGGCCGTGCGGGCGACCACGTCGAGAATGGTCCCGCGGTTCTCGTGGCTGGCGGTGATGTCGAGGAACGTCAGCTCATCGGCGCCGGCGGCGTCATAGACCGCGGCCTGTTCCACCGGGTCCCCGGCGTCGCGCAGGGCGACGAAGTTTACGCCCTTGACGACGCGGCCGTCCTTGACGTCCAGGCATGGGATGACGCGAAGCTTCAGCATGACTTCCATAGACGATCCCACGCCGCACGTTGCAAGCGGGACTGAATGCAAGGTCTGCATTGCAGGGACGAATTGGGCACTTATCCCTACGAATAGGCAGGTCGCGGGCCCTTTGCACCACGCGCCTGCATGCCGGGCGCGGCGCCGCCTGACGCCCGCCGTGTCGAGTCGCGCGCCGGCTATGAAGCGCCGGACGACAGCATCGCCAACGCCCCGGCCAGATCGACCCGGCCGTCATACAGCGCGCGCCCCACGATGACGCCCTCGATCGTGCCGGCGGCGGCGCGGGCGGTTTCTTTCAAGGCGCGCAGATCGTCCATCGTGCCGACGCCGCCGCTGGCGATGATCGGCGTGTCCAGGCGGTCCGCCAGCGCCTGCGTGGCGACCAGGTTCAGGCCGGAGAGCATGCCGTCGCGCGCGATGTCGGTGTAGATGATGGCGGCCACGCCGGCATCCTCGAACCGCAGTCCCAGCTCGATCGCCGTCACGCCGGACGTCTCGGCCCAGCCCTCGGTCGCCACCATGCCGTCACGCGCGTCGATGCCCACGGCGATGCGGCCCGGGTAGGCGCGACAGGCCTCGTGCACCAGCGCGGGGGTCTTGACGGCGGCACTGCCCAGGATGACGCGGGTGATCCCGGCATCGAGCCAGCGCGCCACGCCCGCCATGTCGCGGATGCCGCCGCCGAGCTGCACCGGGACGGTCGCCGCGCCGATGATCGCCGCCACGGCCGCGGCGTTCACCGGCTTGCCCGCGAAGGCCCCGTTCAGGTCCACCACGTGCAGCCATTCGCAGCCGGCGTCCTGCCAGGCGCGCGCCTGCGCGGCGGGGTCGGTCGAATAGACGGTGGCCTGGTCCATGTCGCCGCGGCGCAGCCGAACGCACGCGCCGTCCTTCAGGTCGATCGCGGGATAGAGGCGCACCGCCTCAGGCCTTCGGGTCAATCTGGAGCAGCTTGTAATAGTATAAGCCGCGGATGGTCCGGCCGCCGACGCGGGCGTAGTTGGGGTTGTCGCCCCAGCGCTGGTATTGCAGCCCTTCGTACAACCGGATCGCCGCCTCCTGCGTTTCGCGCACATCCAGGTTCAGCACCTGGTAGCCGAGGGCGCGGGCGCCGTCCTCGACGCGCGTCGTCATCAGCCGCGCGAGGCCGTGGCCGCGGGCGTAGGGGGCGATGAAGGCGTGCACGAGGTTGGCGGCGAAGGCCTGGGCCTCGTTGTTGCGCGGCGGGCGCACCAGCTGCGCGCTGCCGACGATGACGCCGTCCAGCCGGGCGACGAACAGCTCCCGTTCCGGCACCAGCAGCGTGCCGCGGAAATAGCGTTCGAGCGCCAGCCGGCCCGGCGACTTCACCCAGCCGAAGCCGCCGCCGTCGAGGATGGCGGCGTCTGCCGCCTCGCACAGCGCCTGCAGGTCGTCGTCGACGAGCTCGGTGACGCGTTCGACCAGCAGGCTGTGCGGGGGCGCCTCGATCATGGCGACCACCGCAGGAAGTTGCCCAGGATGCGCAGGCCGACGTCCTGGCTTTTCTCGACATGGAACTGCGTGCCGGCGCGGTTGCCGCGGGCGACGACGGCGGGGATGGGGCCGCCGTATTCGGTGGTGGCCAGCACGTCTTCGGCGCGGCCGGGGCGCAGCGCGTAGCTGTGCACGAAATAGGCGTGGTCGCCGGGCAGCAGGCCGTCCAGCAGCGGATGCCCGCCCGGTTCGAAGTCGAGCGCGTTCCAGCCCATCTGCGGCAGGCGCAGCCCGGTCGCCGGCATCTCGGCCACGTCGCCGGCGATCCAGCCGAAGCCCGGCGTCTCGCGGTGCTCCAGCCCGCGCTCCGCCATCAACTGCATGCCGACGCAGATGCCCAGGAACGGGCGGCCGCTTTCGGCATGCGCCTCGATGGCGTCGCGCAGGCCGGGCACGGCGGCCAGGCCCGCGGCGCAGTCGGCGAACGCGCCCTGGCCGGGCAGCACCACGCGATCGGCGGCGGCGACGCGGTCCGCGTCGGACGTGATCTCGACAGCGGCGTCGATCCCGGCGTGGGCGGCGGCAGCCATCAGCGCGCGGGAGGCGGAGGCAAGGTTGCCGCTGCCGTAGTCGACGACGGCGACCGTCATCATTCGAGGATGGCGGCCAGGCCCGCGGCGACGTCTGGCCGGAAGGTCAGCAGGCGGCCGAGTGCGGTGTCCTCGTCGCGGGCCGCCAGCACTGCAGCGAGTTCGAACCCCCGCCGGTCGAGCGACCAGCGCACCACGTCCCGGCCCATCAGCCCGGCCAGCACCGCGAGCGCGCCGGTCAGCACGACGGCGGCGGCCGGGCCGCACAGCACGGGGATCAGGACCAGCAGGACCAGGTTCAGCACGGCCGGGATCCAGGCGCGCTGCGTCGCGAGCCATAGCGGGCCGAAGGCGAAGGCGGCCCAGCTCCAGCCTTCCTTGACCAGGACCGGCTGCTCGCCGGGCTTGAGGTGGGCGGTCCAGGAGGTCACAGGCTGCCCTTCGTCGATGGCACGGCGCCGGCGGCGCGCGGGTCCGCCTCGGTGGCGGCCCGCAGCGCGCGGGCGGCGGCCTTGAAGCAGGCCTCGGCCACGTGGTGCGCGTTCGTGCCGGCGCGCTGGTGGATGTGCAGCGTCATCAGGGCGTTCATGGCCAACGCGCGGAAGAACTCCTGGAACAGCTCGGTGTCCATGGCGCCGATCTTGTCCGGCCCGAACGCCACCGACCACGCAAGGGAAGGCCGGCCGGACAGGTCCACCGCCGCATCCACCAGCGCCTCGTCCATCGGTACGACGGCGTGGCCGAAGCGGCGGATGCCGCGCTTGTCGCCGATGGCCTGGGCGATGGCCTGGCCCAAGACGATGCCGACATCCTCGGTGGTGTGGTGGTCGTCGATGTGCAGGTCGCCCTTGGCCTGGACGTCGAGGTCGAACAGGGCGTGACGGGCGAAGGCGGTCAGCATGTGGTCGAGGAAGCCGACGCCGGTGGCGACGGCGGACACGCCGGCGCCATCGAGGTCCAGCCGGAGGGTGATCGCGGTTTCGGAGGTCGTGCGGGTAATGGCGGCAGTGCGGGTCATGCGCGGGCTGATAGCGTACGGGGGCGGCTGCGGCTACCGGGGGGCGAGCGGCCATGCTGGCGGCTTCATGGAACGCCGGGCGGCTATTGCGGCCTGAAGGGGAGCAGCAGGGGCATGGGAACAATAGGAGTGGGCATGCGAGCATCTATCCTGCGAGCGGGGCAGCTTCATCGTTGCCGGCCCAGTGGACCTTCGACATGGGGAGTTCGAGCGCCGCCGCCGCGGCCCGCAGCGCGGTTGCCAGATCGCGATGCCGTTCATCCGAAAGCATGAGCGTAACGAAACGGGAAGGCGCATTGACGTAGTGAAGGAGCAAGATGCGTTGTCCGCTCTCCAGTGCGAAGGCGGCCATCTCATATTCATCGAGGTCGTCCGCATCCTTAGAAAACGTGAAGCCACGCGCCTTGAACCAGTCGATCGAGACAGCCAGTTCCGCCGCCGGCGCGAAGTTAAGGCCGGCGATACTTAGGGGATCAATTGCCGTGATCATGTCACACCTGCGTATTCCTGGTTGCACGCACTGCTATCCAAACATACCCGTCCGATCGTCGTTGCACACCGGGCGTCGTGTCCAGCCAACGTATCAGCGTTGGGTGGCTGTCGGAGTGTGGCTGGACTGAGGTGACGAATTCAATCCCGCGGGCGCCGGCGGGCAGTCTGCCACGATAAGCTTTGACAGACGGTATGTCGCTCCAACGAGCTGTCGTTCCCCAAACTTGGCCCGTCGCCATCTGTTTGGCGGCAACTCTCGCATCTTGCGTCGGAGACTCGATGCGGTGGTAGGGTCCGTAGGTTGGCATTGCGGATTCTGGCGTTGCGCTGTCGAATGGCAAAGGCGGCGGCCCCCGCCCTCCGGCCAGCCTGCCCAACTCTTGTGCAGCGCCTCGCTGCGACCCACCTTCCCGTCATCATGCAAACGCAAAACCCCTACGACCCCATCGGCTGGCATGGGACCACCATCCTGTGCGTTCGGCGCGACGGCCGTGTCGCCATGGCCGGGGACGGCCAGGTGACCCTTGGCCAGACCGTCATCAAGGGCAACGCCCGGAAGGTGCGGCGGATCGGGGCGGGCGGGGCGGTGCTGGCGGGGTTCGCCGGCGCCACGGCGGATGCATTCACGCTGCTGGAGCGGCTGGAGGCCAAGCTGGAGCGGTTTCCGAGCCAGCTCGAACGCGCCTGCGTCGAATTGGCGAAGGACTGGCGCACCGACCGCTACCTCCGCCGGCTCGAGGCCATGATGGCCGTGGCCGACGCCGCCCACAGCTACACCCTGACCGGCAACGGCGACGTGCTGGAACCCGAGGACGGCGTGATCGCGATCGGCTCCGGCGGCAACTACGCGCTGGCCGCCGCTCGCGCCCTGATGGGCATCGAGGGGCTGGACGCCGAGGAGGTCGCGCGGCGGTCCATGCGGATCGCCGGCGACATCTGCGTCTACACCAACTATTCCGTCATCGTGGAAACCCTGTAATGGACGTCCCGACCTACTCGCCGCGCGAGATCGTCAGCGAGCTCGACCGATTCATCGTCGGCCAGAACGACGCCAAGCGGGCCGTCGCCATCGCGCTGCGCAACCGCTGGCGCCGGCAGCAACTGCCGGAGGAGATGCGCGACGAGGTCGTGCCGAAGAACATCCTGATGATCGGGCCGACCGGCTGCGGCAAGACGGAGATCGCGCGGCGGCTGGCGCGGCTGGCGCAGGCGCCGTTCCTGAAGGTGGAGGCGACGAAGTTCACCGAGGTCGGCTATGTCGGTCGCGACGTCGACAGCATCATCCGCGACCTGGTGGATGCCAGCATCGCGATGCTGCGCGACCAGGGCCGCAAGGACGTGCAGGCCAAGGCCGAGGCGGCAGCCGAGGAGCGCCTGGTGACGGCGCTGGTCGGCGAAGGCGCTGCGGCCGAAACGCGCAACAAATTTCGAAAAATGCTGCGCGCCGGGGAGCTGGAGGACAAGGAGGTCGATATTGCCGTGTCCGAGCCCGCCGGCATGCCGATCGGGCAGCTTGATATGCCCGGGATGCCGCCGGCGCAGATGGTCAACCTGAACGAGATGATGAAGGGCATGTTCGGCCGCAAGGAGCAGCGCCGCCGGATGCCGGTGCCGGCCGCCCGCATCGCGCTGGAGCGGGAGGAAGCGGATCGGCTGCTGGACACCGACGCGCTGACGAAGGACGCGGTGCGGCACGCCGAGCAGAACGGCATCGTCTTCCTCGATGAGATCGACAAGGTGTGCGCCCGCAGCAGCGAAGGCGGTTTCCGGGGCGGCGACGTGTCCCGCGAAGGCGTGCAGCGGGACCTGCTGCCGCTGATCGAAGGCACGACGGTCAACACCAAGTACGGGCCGGTGAAGACCGACCACATCCTGTTCATCGCGTCGGGCGCGTTCCACCTGGCCAAGCCTTCGGACCTGCTGCCCGAGCTGCAGGGGCGGCTGCCGATCCGGGTCGAGCTGCAGCCGCTGTCCCGCGCCGATCTGCGGCGCATCCTGACGGAGCCTGAGCACAGCCTGCTGAAGCAGTACTCGGCGCTGCTGCTGACCGAGGGCGTCACGCTTGACTTCGCGCCCGAGGCGGTCGATGCGCTGGCCGACCTGGCATCGGACATCAACGACCGGGTCGAGAATATCGGCGCCCGGCGGCTGGCGACGGTGCTGGAGCGCCTGCTGGAGGAAATCAGCTTCACCGCCACCGACCGGGACGGCGAAAATATTCTGGTCGATGCCGTTTATGTGAATGAGCGTGTTGCACCCCTTGCGGCAAAGGGTGACTTGAGCCGATTCATCCTGTAGGCGGAACCGCGCGGGCATGGCATGTTCCGCCCGTTCTCGGATTCCCATATTAGGAGACGCACGTATGCGTATGAAGATTCTCACCGCTCTCATGTTGGCCGGCACCGTCGTCGGCTGCGCCAGCAACCCGCCGCCGCCGCCGCCGATGGCCGAAGCCCCGGCCCCGGTCCCGGCCCCGATGATGGCCCCGGTCGATGGCATGTACAAGGGCATGGCGATGCTGGGCGACGATGCTCCGCGCCGCTGCGCCAAGATGACCAAGCCGCAGACCGTCCGCGTCAAGGGCAACTCGTTCATGCTCGGCGGCCTGAAGGCCATGATCGGGCCGGACGGCGCGATCACCGCGCCGAGCCGTCGTGGCGTCAGCCTGATGGGCAGCGCCTCGTCCACCGGCCTCGACCTGACCTCGGTCAAGGGCAAGTGCAGCTACCACTACACCCTCGCGAAGTCGTAAGGGTCTAGCACCGACGGACGGCCCCGCCCCTGTGGCGGGGCCGTTTGCGTTTCCGAGCCTTGACGCATCGCGCGGCGGCCCGCACATCCGGACCATGCCCGATCCTTTCCTGCTGCCTGAAGACCCCAGCGCCGCCGACGCCATCGCTGCGATCAAGGACGACCTGGACGTGTTCGACGATTGGATGGACCGGTACCAGTTTATCATCGAGCTCGGCCGCAAGCTGCCGCCGTTTCCGCCGGAATGGCAGAACGACGCCCACCGTGTGCCGGGCTGTCAAAGCCAGGTTTGGATGGAGGCGACGGTGCGGGACGGCGAGATGTATCTGGCCGGCGCCTCTGACGCCGCCATCGTCTCGGGCCTGGTGGCGCTGCTGCTGCGCGTCTATTCCGGCCGAACCCCGGCTGAGGTGCTGGCGACCGATCCCGTGTTCCTGAAAGAGATGGGCCTGCTGGAGGCGCTTTCGACCAATCGTGGCAACGGCATCGCCGCCATGGCGCGGCGCATCCGCGATGTCGCGTCCGCTTGCGCGGCGGCGGCCTGACGGCTCGCCCGAACACCGACAGCCGCCGTGTCGGCGCCGTCCTGGCCGCCACGTTCGGGGCCAGCGCCATCGGGTCGGCGTATCTGCCGCTGTGGTTCTCGGACCGCGGCCTGACGGCGGCCGAGATCGGCACGGTGCTGGGGGCGGCAGCGTTGCTGCGGATCGCCGGGGTGCCGGGGGGCGGGTGGCTGGCAGATTGGTCGGGGCGCCGCCGGACCATCCTAATGGCGGCAGGGGTGGTGGCGGCTGCGGCGTCGTCGTTGCTGCCGGCGCTGCATGGCATGGCGGCGCTGATGCTGGCCACGGCCGTGCTGGGGCTGGCGGCGTCGCTGCTGGCGCCGTTGATCGACGCGGTGACGCTGGCGCTGGCGGGTGCGCGCCGGCTGGAATACGGGCCGACGCGGGCCTGGGGGTCGGTCGCATACATGGTCGCGACCGCGGGCGGCGGGGCGCTGCTGGCGCGGGTCGGCACGGGCGCGGCGCCATGGCTGCTGGCAGGGTTCTATGGCGCCGCGACGGTGCTGATGCTTCGGCTGCCGGACGTCGCCGCCGGGCCGCGCCGGGGCGGCGGGGTGTTGGCGCTGTTGCGGGACCGGCGGTTCCGCCTCGCGCTGCTGGCAACGGCGTTGATCCAGGGGTCGCACGCCGCGTACTACTCGTTCGCGCCGCTGCACTGGCGCGCGGCGGGTCTGGGCGACACGGTGATCGGCCTGTTGATCGCCGAGGGGATCGTCGCCGAGGTCGCGCTGTTTCTGTATGGCCAGCGGCTGGCCGAGCGGCTGGGTGCGGCGGGATTGACCGCGTGCGCCGCTGTGGCGTGCCTGGTGCGGTGGACGGCGCTGGCCTTCGTCACGGACATCGCGGCATTGGCGGTGGTGCAACTGCTGCACGCGGCCACGTTCGCGTTCCAGCATCTGTCGGCGATGGCGGTGCTGCGTGGGCTGCCGCCGGGGCGGGCGGGGATGGCGCAGGCGTTGATGTCGGCGATCGGGTTTGCGGCATCGACGGCGGCGCTGGTCTGGCTGACGGGGCAGCTTTTCGAACGATGGGGCGGGCTGTCGTTCCTGCCGATGGCCGTGGTCGGCGGCGCCGCGCTGTTCACGGTGCGGCCCTTGGCGCGCGCCCTGCGGACTTGACAATCGAGCCACGCATGGTCCCCGGCGATGGTGCAGTTCAACGGTCATTGCACCCTACGACTTATACCAACGACATTAAATAATGACCCGTCATCGCGA
>JAYUCA010000045.1:0-15509 GCA_043740535.1 Rhodospirillales bacterium
CCCGCCCGGCGTGAACCCCTGTGGCTTCGCGTCGTACTGGCCATAAACCAGCCCCATGAACTCGCTCATGACGTTCATGTGGTACCACGGCGGCCGGAACGTGTTCTCCGCCACCGCCCACCGGTCCGGGAAGCACACGAAGTCGATGTTCGCCGTCCCCGGCGTCTCGCTTGGCGCCGTCAGCACAGTGAAGATACTGGGGTCCGCATGGTCGAATAGCAGCGGCCCCACCGGCGAGAACCGCCGCAGGTCATACTTGTACGGCGCATAATTCCCATGCCACGCGACGACATCCAGCGGACTCTGCCCGATCTCGGCCGCCCAGAACGCCCCGCCCCATTTGACGACCATCGTCGACGCCGTCTCCCGGTCCTCGTACGCGGCCACCGGAGTCATGAAATCCCGCGGGTTCGCCAGGCAGTTCGCGCCGATCGGCCCCCGCTCCGGCATCGTGAACGCCCCGCCGTAGTTCTCGCACACATACCCCCGGGCCGACCCGCCCGGCAGCTCGGCGCGGAACTTCACCCCGCGCGGAATGACGGCGATCTCGCCGGGTTCGACGTCGATCACCCCGAACTCGGTGCAAAGCCGCAGCCGCCCCTGCTGCGGCACGATCAGCAGCTCCCCGTCCGCGTCGTAGAAATACTCGTCCTGCATCGACCGCGTCGCCGCATAGACATGCGCCGCCATCCCGGCCTGCGCCCCCGCGTCGCCGGCGCAGGTGATGGTCTGCATCCCCTCGATGAAGCTGACCGGCACGTCCGGGATCGGCAGCGGGTCCCACCGCATCGGCGCCGGCGGCACCGCCAGCTCGACGCACGGCGCGGTTCGCCACCCCCGCGCATCGGCCGGCTGGAACCGCCCCCAGTGCTTCACCGTCGGCCGGATCCGATACAGCCAGCTCCGCTCGTTGGTCGTCCGCGGCGCCGTGAACGGGCTGCCCGACAACTGCTCGGCATACAGCCCATACGGGCACCGCTGCGGCGAATTCCGCCCGACCGGCAGCGCCCCCGGCAGCGCCTCCGTCTCGAACTGGTTGCCGAACCCGGTCATGTATCCCGTCATGAGACCGGCTTCGGCCGATCGGACGCTGACGTTCATGCTTGATCTCCCTGGCGAGCGATGCGGACAGCATCGAGCACGACCCCGTCGTCGCCGATATGGTTGGCCAGCAGCAGCACCAGCGCCGCATCCAGCCGGCGCGACGCGGCCTCGTCGAGGCCATCATGCGCGTCAATCAACGCGGCGAACAGCGCGTCCGGGTCGCGCAGCCTGGGCGCCAGGTGGATCGTCACAGCGCGTCCGCCATCGCCGGGGCGGCGTGCCCCAAGGCGTGCCGGATGGCGGCCTCGATGCGCGCCGCGTCGAAGCGGCGGAACAGCGCGGCCACATGCTGGTCCGGCCGGATCAGCACGCACGCGCCCTCCGGCGCCGCATACCGCTTCGCGACCAGCCCCGCCACATCCTGCAGCCCATCCGGCGCGACATGAACGATCGCAGCCCCCCGCAGGACGGGCTTCGGCCCGCCAAACGCCAGCACCACGAACCCGCCCCCACCCCCGCCTTCACCCAGAATCCGCAGCAGCCAATCCGCCCGCCCCCCGCACAGCACCGGCGCATCGGCCGCCACACTCCCGATCGCCGGCGCCCCATCCCAATGATCGGTATCCCCGGGCGCGACCGGCACGACGCACGGCCGCGACAGCCGACCGGAGTTCACGAAGGGCCGCGCGAACGCATGGCGCTCCGCAAGCTGCAAGGCGGCGTCGCGATAGGCCCGGGCAGCCAGGCTCTTCGGCGTGATGAAGTCCGTGGCCCGCGTGCTGTGCAGGATGTTCTCGTCCGCCGCCGCCACCCGCTCGGCGTTGTAGCTGCGCACCAGCGACGCCGGCGCCCGCCCCTCGATCACCGCCGCCAGCTTCCAACCCAAATTGTCCGCGTCCTGCACCCCGCCATTGCCGCCCCGCGCGCCGAACGGGCTCACCTGGTGCGCGCTGTCCCCCACGAACACCACGCGGTCATGCACGAACCGCTCCAGCCGGCGGCACCGGAACGTGTACAGGCTGACCCACTCCAGCTCGAACCGAGCCTCCGGACCCAGCATCGCCTGCACCCGCGCGATCACCCGCCCGGGCTTCACCTCCTCCACCGGGTCCGCGTCCCAGCCAAGCTGCAGGTCGATCCGCCACACGTCGTCGGGCTGCTTGTGCAGCAGCGCCGACTGGTTGGGATGGAACGGCGGGTCGAACCAGAACCACCGCTCCGTCGGGAACGGCGCCTGCATCACCACGTCGGCGATCAGGAACCGGTCGCGAAAAGTCTTGCCGGTGAACGGCAGATCGAGCGCCCGGCGCACCTGGCTCCGCGCCCCGTCGCAGGCCAGCAGCCAATCCGCGGTCAGCCGGTACGCCCCGCCCGGCGCGCTCACGTCGACGGCCGCCCCGTCGCCCCGGCTGTGCACCCCCGTCACCGCATGCTTCCACCGCAGATCGACGAGCCCGGTCGCCTGGCATGCCTCGACCAGCCACTGCTCCACATAATACTGCTGCAGGTTGATGAAGGCGGGGTATTCGTGCCCGTCTTCTGGCAGCAGGTCGAAGCTGAACAGCTCCCGGTCGCGCAGAAACACCCGCCCGGTGTTCCAGGTGATGCCCTTGTCGAGCATCCGCCCCCCCAACCCCAGCCGCCCGAAAATCTCCAACGACCGCTTCGCCATGCAGATGGCCCGGCTGCCGCTGCTGACCGTGTCGTCGTCGTCCAGCAGCACGCTGGCCACCCCCCGCCGCGCCAGGTCCAGCGCCAGAGTCAGGCCGACCAGGCCGCCACCGGCAATGACGGCCGGGTGATGCCCGGCGGCAGGCGGCGGGCTGGCGTAGCGGGGGGCGGCGTATGGCAACTAGCGCGCCTGTCTGGCGGACGCTTCAGGCCGCTGTCTGCTGGCCTGGCATGGTGACGCGACTGCCATGATGCTCCCGCCGGGTAAGGACGCGTCAGTCTACGCCAGGCCACCCTGTTGCGCCACGCCGTGGTGTTATCGGTCCGTGGGTTTGTTGCCGGCGGTGGCGGGCCGCCTGACAGCGGTGATGCGGACGCTGGCCTTGGCCTCGGCGATGATGGGGTCGAGGATGGTATTGACAGGGATGCCGCGCTCGATGGCGGCGATCAGGTCGGCGACCATGCGGCGGCGGCGATCCCAGTAGGGTTCGATGGGTTCGATGAGGAGGCTGGTTGCGAGGGCGCGCAGCTCCGGCATTGCGCCATCTGAGTCGCCCTCAAGCGCCCGTATCGCGGCACATTCGACTCGGGTGCTATGACTGCGGCGATCCCAGCTCCAGGCTCTGCGCGAGTAGTAGAAGAGGTCTTCGGGGGTCGCAAACACGATGCGGCGGATTTCGGCATCGTTTGTCAGATAGGGTTCGATGTCCTGGGCGATGACTTTGCCGCCGCCCTCGAAATAGCCGCCACCCTCCAACTTCACGCAATAAACGAGAACGTAATCATCGATCGCCGTTAGCCAGGACTGCGTGAATGCGTAGACTCTGTAGGCGTCGGGCGTGGACGTACGGTCGATCGTCAGGCCGCAAATGTATGGGCCATCGATCGAGCGCACGACGATCCGGTGTTTTATGATGAATTTCAAATTGTGGGGGGATTGGGCTGCTATCGCCTTCAGCGTCTGCGCGATCTTGCTCAAGGTCCGGCTCCGGGGACAGGCTGCAAATAAACATGGAGTTCACGCACTGGAATCCGATACTCGGGAAGTTCAGGCTTTCCAGCCACACGCGATACTCGCTCCGATAGTTCACGAGCGCGGGTTGGCGTCAATCGCGCTCCTTCGACTTTCCAATCCCAGATCCCTTCCGTGCGGCCGTTTGCTGGATTTACAAAGATGACATCGATACGGGCGGAACCTTTCTCCCCATATGATGCTTCGTCACCGCTCAGCCTGAATGACGCCTCAACCTTAACGCCCGGTATATTCATCGCCTCGATTTTCTTCGCAAACAGCGCATGCAGCCTGTTGGCGGCAGACTGAACCGTCCGGTCGTCGAAGGCGCCCTGCATTGCGGTCTCGATCGCGCGGCCCAGCGCGTAGACCCGGCGTCCGACTCGCCGCCGGTGTCATCGGCTCTTCCAGCGGATTGAAATCGATCGCGGCGACGTCCCACGGCGCCGGGGCCATCGTCAGCTGGATCGAATAACGTTGGGGAATCGCACTGCCCAGCGATGTCGCTTTGGAAGCGAATTCTTTCAGTTGCGCGCGCCAGCGGTCGAGGCCGATGGCAGTCATCGCGGCCGCCAGCGCATTGTTAGCCCGCCAAAGGCTGCTGGCGTGCTGAGTATCGGCAACCGCCGCCGCAGCGGCACGGAGATGTTTGGACACATCGCTGTCAGCGCCGTAGCCGAGAAAGCGTGCCGCGAAAGCGGCGGGCGTCAGGTCCAGCCGTGCCACCCAGGCACGCATCGTGGAAACCAGCATCTGCTGGTCCGCGGCGGTGAAGCTGGCTGCCGAATGCTGGCGCCATTTCGCCGGAAGGCTGGCGACTACTGTTTGCGGAAGTAGTTTGATCCGCTCGTCCAGGCTCTGCGGTCCATCTTCTTCTTTCGCGTCCGCCGGTTTGGTCCCGTGACCAAACCACATGTGATATTGTCTGCCCTGCCAAACCCAGCCGTCGTGCGACACGCCATTCCTCCCACCAACCGTGAGGATATGGTATATTTTCCTATTTCGGGCAACTGAATGAAAGTCCGCCCGGGCTCGCGGAGATGCAACCGCGGCTGTCAGGCCGCACAGCAATTTTAACGCCTATGGGGTTTATTCCACCCTACGACCAGGACGGCTTGCTTGGAACCGGTGCACTCGTGCGGCTCCAGCCCCCTACCCCGGGCTTCGTTTCTGCGCAGGGCTACTCGGGCGGGAGGTCGATGCCCTGGTAGAGATCGGCGAGCGGCAGCTCGATGCCGAGTTCGGGCAGCGCCAGCGTGTCTTCCGCGCGCAGGACGTCGATGCTCCAATGATCGTCGCGCCGGGCGATCACGGTTGCCATGACGGCCGTCTGTTCGAGCATCACGTAGCGCGCCAGCGACACGATGCACCGATACTCCACCAGTTTTGCACTTTGGTCGGTGTGGGACGTGCTGTCCGAAAGGATTTCGAAGATCAGCACGGGTTCAGGAACGTCACGCAGGGTGACGTCGAGCGTGGCACAGGTTACGACCGCGTCTGGATACCGGTATCGGCCGCGCCCGGTCGGGACCCGCGCGTTCGGGCCGAGCGCCCGGCAACGTCCACCGCGCAACCGCTCCATCAGCGCGAATTTCAGGTTTCCCTGTATCAGCTCATGCCCGATGGCGCCGCCGTTCATCGCGACCGGCCGGAACCCATCGAACTCGAACGGCCGTTCCTGACGCTCCTCCCAAGCCAGGTATTCCGCCTCGGTCATCGGGTGCAGCGCCCGGCTCATCCGTCACGCCTCCGCCGTCGGGATCGGGGCGCCCTGCTCCAGCGCGCGCCACATCTCCAGGTCCCGCTCCGCCGTCCAGATCCGCGGCGTGTCCAGCCCGCGCACCTCGTCGTACGCGCGCGTCACGTTGAACGGCATGCAGTGTTCGAAGATCACCCAATGCCCGTACTGGGGCCGCATCGCCGCCATCGCCTCGTCATACACGGCCTTCAGCGGCGCGTTCCCCGCGGCGGCCTTCCTGACGATGCCGAACAGGTCGCTGGTGAACGCCCGCGTGCCCTCGATCCCCTCCTCGCACTCCGCCCGGCTCGTCAGGCTCCGGCCCCGCCCCGGCACCAGCGCCTCCGCCCCCAGCGCCTTCGTCGCATCCAGCGTCGACGGCCAGTCGGTGAAATGCGCATCCCCGCAATAGGGCGTTGCCCCGAACTCCACCACGTCGCCCGAGAACAGCACCCGCTCCTTCGGCAGCCAGACCACCGTGTCGCCCGCGGTGTGGCTGCGGCCGATATGGATGATCTGCACCTCCCGCTTGCCCAGAAACAGCGTCATGCGCTTGTGGAAGGTCAGGCTGGGCCAGGTGAGACCCGGAATGCTGTCCTTGCCCCGGAACAGCCGCGGGAACCGCCCGATCTCGCTGTCCATGTCCTGCTGGCCGCGTTCCACGATCATGGCGCGCGCGACGTCGCTGGCAATGACCTCCGCACCCTTGTAGCCGCTGGCCCCCAGCACGCGGACGGCGTGGTAGTGCGTCAGCACCACATGCCGGATCGGCTTGTCCGTGACGGTGCGGACGCGCGCGATCACGTCGGCCGCCATCGCCGGCGTCGCCTGCGCATCGACCACCAGCACGCTGTCGTCGCCGACGACGATGCCGCTGTTGGGATCCCCCTCCGCGGTGTAGCCATACAGGCCGGGCGCCAGCTCGTCGAAGCTGATCGTCTTGTCAACGAGGTCCTTGGTGCTGGCAAACCCTGACATGGCGGTCCCGTGCGTCGTGTGGCCCGACATTACGCCACTCGGCCGCCCTTCGCCATTCAGCTCGTCGCGGCTGGCAGGCGCCACCGCTCCGAACCGCTGGCCTCCCCCGAGAATTCCCCTAATCTACCCCATGAAACGACCAGCCCGCAGCGAACGGGCGCTCAAAAGGAAACGCCCATGCTCGGCCTCATGCAACGCCAGCCGCTGCTGGTCTCCTCCATCATCACCCACGCCGCCCGCCACCATGCGGCCGCCGAGGTCGTCTCCCGCAACGACGACGGCTCGATCACCCGCGCCACCTATCGGGAGATCGAACACCGCGCCCGCAAGCTCGCCACCGCGCTGCAGGGCCTGGGCGTCCGGCAATCCGACCGCGTGGCGACGCTGGCCTGGAACAGCCAGCGCCATTTCGAGCTGTATTACGCCATCTCCGGCATGGGCAGCATCGTCCACACCGTCAACCCGCGCCTGGCGCCCGACGACATCGCCCACATCGTCGACGACGCCGGCAGCGTCGTCCTCTGCATCGACCCGGCCTTCGCCCCGCTCGTCGAGGCGCTGCTCCCCCGCCTCCCCAACATCCGCGCCGTCGTCGTGCTGGCCGTACTGGGCGACATGCCCCCGCTCCGGACCGCCCCCGGACAGGCGCTGCACAACTACGAAACGCTGCTTGCCACAGGGTCCGACGACTACGCCTGGCCCACGCTGGACGAGGAGCTGGCCAGCGCGCTGTGCTACACCAGCGGCACCACCGGACGCCCGAAAGGCGTGCTGTACAGCCACCGCAGCACCATGATCCATGCCTACGCCGTCAACATGGCCGACGTCTTCGGCCTGCGCGCCATCGACCGCGTGATGCCGGTCGTGCCCATGTTCCACGTCAACGCCTGGGGCCTGCCCTATGCCGCCCCCATGGCCGGCGCCAGCCTGGTGATGCCCGGCCGCCACCTGGACGGCGCGTCCGTCCACGCCCTGCTGAACGACGAGCGCGTCACCTTCACCGCCGGCGTGCCCACCGTCTGGATGGGCCTGCTGCAGCACCTGCGCGCCACCGGCGGCCGGCTCGATACCCTCAAGCGGCTGGTGTGCGGCGGCTCCGCCTGCCCGGCCGTGATCATCGACACCTTCGCCGCCGATTACGGCGTCGATGTCCAGCACGCCTGGGGCATGTCGGAAACCAGCCCGCTGGCCACCGTCTATGGCCACAAGCCGGTGTTCGACACCATTTCGGCGCCCGAGCGTGAGCGCCTTCCCTACAAGCAGGGCCGCACCGTGCCAGGCCTCGACATGCGCATCCTGGATGACCAGGGCCACGACCTGCCATGGGACGGCACGACCTTCGGCAACCTCGTCGTCCGCGGTCCCTGGGTGGTGCGCCGCTACATGAACGCCGAGGCCGACGCCTGCGACGCTGACGGCTGGTTCGCCACCGGCGACGTGGCGACCATCGACGCCCACGGCATGATGGAGATCACCGACCGCACCAAGGACATCGTGAAATCCGGCGGCGAATGGATCAGCTCCATCCAGCTGGAGAACATCGCCGTCGGCCACCCCGACGTCGCCGAAGCCGCCATCGTCGCAGCCCGGCACCCGAAATGGGACGAGCGCCCGCTGCTGATCGTCACCGCCAAACCAGGTTGCACGATCGATCCGGCGGCGCTGCTGGCCAACTACCACGGCAAAGTCGCCAAATGGTGGATCCCCGACGAGGTCGTGGTCGTGGAGGAGTTGCCCCACACCGCAACCGGCAAGCTGAACAAGCTCGCTTTGCGCCAGCAGTTCAAAGGCTACCAGCTGGCGTCGGCTGCCGAATAGGCCCTTCATTGCGGACGCTTTGGGCTATGCCAAAGCTCGGCAATGATGACCCATGGCCGCCATCGTCGCTGCGAGGAGCGCTGGCGACCCAGCAGTCCAGCGTAAAAGGGCAGTCCACCCTAGAAGGCAATCGCGGAGGGGTGTGCAACGCGGACGCGCAATTCAGCGCCTTGCGGTCTGCACCAACCTGGCCGGGGCCGCCGCGCTGGGGGCCGTCTGGGGCGGCGCGAAAGCGCCGTAGGAGTAGCTCGGCGGCGGGATGGCCCCGAACGCCACGCCCGGCGGCGGCCAGGCCTGATACCCGCCGGTCGGCCGCGGGCCCATCGGCGTCATGACCCGGCCGAAGACCCGCCGCTGGTAGTCCTCGCCCCGCTCCTGCGTCTGGGAGTGGTACGCGGCCGTCGCCAGGTTCCAGTTCTTGGTCTGACCATACAGGGCCGTCAGGAAACCGGCGGCATAGGCGGCGTTGGTGGACGGGTCGAAGGCGGCATCGAGGTCCTGGAAGGCGGCAGGGTGGAAAAACAGGTTGACCTGCATGCAGCCGACGTCGATCGAGCGGATCCCCTTGGCCTGCAGGGCCTGGACGGTGGCGATCGCCTGTTCCTTGCTGTCGAGGTAGCTGCCGATGCCTTCGACGTTGATCGTCCAGGGCCACGGCCGCACACGGCCCAGCGCCGGGTCCAGCCGCCCGCTCTCGACCCGCGCGATGGCGGGCAGCAGCGTCTCGGGGATGGACGACTTGCGGGCCTGCGCGACCGCGCCTTCACACAGGTCATACGGCGTCGGCGGCGGCGGCGGCCCGAACGGCACGCGCTTCGGGGCGGCCGCCACCAGCGCCAACAGCGCCAGCGGCCTCAATATTTGGACCAGTCGCAGGTTCATGGTGCTTCCGTAGCACAGGCTTCCCATCGCGTCCCCGGACACACGGACGTTTGAACGGCCTTTGCCGGTGCCTCACCTTGCCGCCAAAGCATTGAGATTGCGTTGACTTAGCTACGCGGATGCTCGGGGGCAGCAACGACTTCTGGCTAAATGCAACAGAATCAGAATACCCCTCACGCGGCGATCAGGCCGCCCATCCGCGCCAGCGCGCTCAGATGCGTCTGGGTGTCGCCAAAGCTGCGCTCGATCATCGTCATGCGCTTGAAATAATGACCGACGCCGTACTCCATCGTGACGCCGATGCCGCCATGCAGCTGGATCGCCTCCTGCCCGATGTGCCGGCCGCTCGTGCCGATCTGCACCTTGGCCGCGTGGATGGCCCGTCGACGCTCCGCCGCGTCTTCGGTTCCGGCCATCACGGTTGCAAACAGCGACATGCTGCGCGCCTGCTCCAACGACACGAACATGTCGACCGACCGGTGCTGCAGCGCCTGGTTGTCCCCGATCGGGCGCCCGAACTGCTTGCGGGTCTTCAAATAGTCCAACGTCATCTCGTGCATGCACGCCATGACGCCCACCGCCTCGGCGCACAGCGCGGCGATCGCCTCGTCCTCGGCGCGTTCCATCGCCGGCAGCGCGTTTCCGGCGTCGCCCAGCAGGACTGCGGGCGCATCCTCGAACGTCACATCGGCCGCGCGCGCCCCGTCCTGCGTCGGGTAGCCGCGGCGGCTGACCCCCAGGGCGTCATGCCGCACATGGAACAGGGCGATGCCGTCGCGGTCCCGTTCGTGCCCGGCGGTGCGGGCGGACACCAGGTAGTCGTCCGCCGTGTCACCGTGCAACACCAGCGCCTTGGCGCCATCGATGCGCCACTCGCCGCCAGCACGGCGCGCCGTCGTCCGCACGTCGTTCAACGCATAGCGGGACTGCCGCTCCATCTGCGCATACGCCAGCAGGGATGTGCCCCCCACCAGGCCGGCGACGAGGGCCGCGCGCTGGGCGGCTGTCGCGCCGTGCCGAAGCAAGGCCCCGCACAGGATGACGCTGGAGAAATAGGGCTCGACGACCAGTCCGCGCCCGAAAGCCTCCATGACGATGCCGGTCTCGACCGGGCCCCCGGCGAAGCCGCCCTCGTCTTCGGAGAACGGCAGGCCCAACAGCCCGAGTTCGGCAAAGCCTGCCCAGATCTCGCGGCTCCATCCGCCGGGCTGCGCGCGATGCCTGCCGCGCGCGCCGAAGTCGTACCGGTCCTTGATCAGGCGGTCGACGCTGTCCTTCAGAAGCCGCTGGTCGTCGCTGAGGTCGAAATCCATGGCGGTCCCCTGCCGAATTTTGTCGGCAAGGTAGCGGTTTCCGGCGCTTCCGCCATCCCCGGGCCGATGGTCCGACAGGCCTGGAGCAGGATCGCTTCAGGCAGATGAAGCGATCCTGCCCTGGTTTGTTGATGAAGCACGCGGAACCGCGTTTCAGGTCCAAGCAACCTTATTGCACACAGATTTAAACACGATGCCTTGAACGTCGATCCCATCGGCGGGTTGCGCTGCCCCGCGGGCGCGGTCAGAAATCGAGGTCCGCATAATGCGCGGGCGGCGTGATGCCCGGAACCCGGTCCGCCAGCAGCGCCCTGAAGCTCGGGCGGGACTTGACGCGCGCATACCACTCGCGCGCCGGCGGGGAGATCGTCCAGTCGACGTCCCCGGCGAAGTCCAGCGCCGACAGATGCCCCGCCGCCGCGAAGTCCGCCAGCGACAACTGGCTGCCCGCCAGCCACTTTCGGGTTTCCGCCAACCAGCCCAGGTAACCCAGATGGTGCCGCAGGTTGGTGTAGCCTGCCCGCAACGCACCCGCGTCGGCGCTGCCGTTGCCCAGCAGGCGCTTCATGAACTTCTCGGCCAGCAGGTTCTGGCTGACCTCCTCGGCGAACTTGCCGTCGAACCAGGCGACCAGGCGCCGCACCTCGACCCGCTCGGCCAGGGTGCGGCCCAGCAGCGGCGTCTCGGGGTAAGCGTCCTCCAGATACTCGCAGATGACGTTGGAATCCGGGACGACCAGCCCGTTCTCCTCGATCAGCGTCGGCACCTTGTTGGCCGGGTTCAGCTCCAGGTACTCGGCCCGGCGCTCCCACACCTTCTCCACCCGCATCTCGAACGGCAGCCGCTTTTCCGCCAGCACCAGGCGGACCTTGCGGGCATAGGGGGACAGCGGGAGGTGATAGAGGAGTCGCATCGCCGTCCGTTATGCAGCGGCGAACCTAGGCCCGCAACGCCTCCGCCTCATTCAGTGGCACTGGCAGGTACTTCACATACTCCTTTGGCACGATCTGCCAGAACTGCGGCAGCGCGCGCGCCCAGTCATGCAGCATCATCGCGGCATAGCGGCTGCTGGTCTCCGTCGCGTGCCGCTGCACCAGCGTATGCAGGACGCCCTGCCAATGCGGGTGGAGCACCCGCTGCCATTCCAGGGTGTCGGCGTTCACCCGTTTCTGGAACAACTCCTCGGGGTCGTAGACGAAGGCCTGGCCGCCGGTGAACCCGGCCCCGAAGTTGTCGCCGATCGCGCCCAGGATCACCACGACGCCACCGGTCATGTACTCGCACGCGTTGCTGCCGCAGCCCTCGATGACCGCGTTGGCCCCGCTGTTGCGGACTGCGAACCGCTCCCCGGCCTGGCCGGCGGCGAACAGCTCCCCGGCCGTGGCGCCGTACAGGCAGGTGTTGCCGATGATCGTGTTCTGGTTGCTGACCAATGATGAACTGGGCGCCGGGCGGACGACGATGGTGGCCCCCGACAAACCCTTGCCCACGTAGTCGTTCGCGTCGCCCAGCACCTCCAGCTTGAGGCCCTGCACCGCGAACGCGCCCAACGACTGCCCGGCCGAACCGCGCAGCCGCACCGTCAGATGCGCGGGCGTCAGTCCGGACATGCCATAGGCGCGGGTGATCTTGGACGAGATCTTCGTGCCGATCGCCCGGTGCGTGTTCCGGATGGTGTACTGAAGCTGCATCTTCTCGCCACGCTCGAACATCGCGGCCGCATCCTCGATCATCTGCGCGTCCAGCGTCTCCGGCACCTCGTTGCGCCCCTCCAGCGTGCAGTAGCGCGCATGGCCGCCCGGGTCCGCCTGGGCCAGCAGCGGATTGAGGTCCAGGTCGTCCAGCAGGTCCGATCCGCGGCTCACCTGGTGCAGCATGTCGGTGCGGCCGATCACGTCCACCAGGCGCTTCTGCCCCAGGCTCGCCAGGATGTTGCGGACGTCCTCGGCGATGAAGCTGAACAGGTTGATGACCTTCTCGGGCGTGCCCTCGAACTTCTTCCGCAGCGCCTCGTCCTGGCTGCACACGCCCACCGGGCAGGTGTTGCTGTGGCACTGGCGCACCATGATGCAGCCCATCGCCACCAGGCTTGCCGTGCCGATGCCGAACTCCTCAGCGCCCAGCATGGCGGCGATGACGACGTCGCGCCCGGTCTTGATGCCGCCGTCGGTGCGCAGCTTCACGCGGTGGCGCAGGCGGTTCAGCATCAACACCTGATGCGCCTCGGACAGGCCCATCTCCCAAGGCAGCCCGGCGTATTTCACGCTGGTCTGCGGGCTGGCGCCGGTGCCGCCGCTGTGGCCGCTGATCAGGATCGCGTCGGCCTTCGCCTTCGCCACCCCGGCCGCGATGGTGCCGATGCCGCTGCGGCTGACCAGCTTCACGCAGACGCTGGCGTCCGGGTTGATCTGCTTCAGGTCGTAGATGAGCTGGGCCAGGTCCTCGATCGAGTAGATGTCGTGGTGCGGCGGCGGGCTGATCAGCGTGACGCCCGGCGTCGAGTGCCGCAGCTTCGCGATCAGGCCCGTCACCTTGAAGCCGGGCAACTGGCCGCCCTCGCCGGGCTTGGCGCCCTGCGCGACCTTGATCTCGATCTCCCGGCAGGCGTTCAGGTATTCCGCCGTCACGCCGAAGCGGCCGGAGGCGATCTGCTTGATCGCGCTGCTGGCGTTGTCGCCGTTGGCGCGCGGCTTGGCGCGGGCCGGGTCCTCCCCGCCCTCGCCGCTGTCGCTGCGGGCGCCGATGCGGTTCATCGCGATGCTCAGCGTCTCGTGCGCCTCCGGGCTCAGCGCCCCCAACGAGATGCCGGGCGCCAGCAGGCGCTTGCGGATTTCGGTGATGCTTTCCACGTCATCGACCGAGATCGGCGTGATGCCCTCGGTGCGGAAATCCAGCAGGTCCCGCAGCGCCACTGGCTTCTGCCGCCGCACGCCGTCGGCATAGCGGCGGTATGTCTCATAACTGTCGGTGGCGACGGCGGTCTGCAGCGTGTGGATCAGCCCGCCGTCGAACGCGTGCACCTCGCCCCGGCGGCGCAGCTTGTAGATGCCGCCGACCAGCAGCGTCGACGCCTCGCTGCCCCAGGCGGCCTCATGCAAACCCAGCACCTTGCGGCCGATGCCGGACAGGCCGATGCCGCTGATGCGGGACTGCATGCCCGGGAAGAACTCGGCGACCAGCGCCCGGGACAAGCCGATCGCCTCGAAGTTGTAGCCGCCCCGGTAGGAGCTGATGACCGAGATGCCGATCTTCGACATCGTCTTCAGCAGCCCCTTGTCGACGGCCTTCTTGAAGCGCTGCACCGCCTCCTTCAGGGTGATCGCGCCGAACAGGCCGCGGCGGTGCCGGTCGGCGATCGCCTCCTGCGCCAGATAGGCGTTGATGGTGGTCGCGCCGACGCCGATCAGCACGGCGAAGTAGTGGGTGTCCATGCACTCGGCGCAGCGCACGTTCAGGCTCGTGAAGGTGCGCAGCGACTGCCGCACCAGGTGGGTGTGCACGGCGCCGGTCGCCAGGATCATCGGGATCGGGGCGCGTTCCGGCCCCTGCCCTTCGTCGGTCAGGATCACGTGGGCGCAGCCGGCGCGCACGCCCTCTTCCGCCTCGCGCCGGATGCGCTCGATGCCGTTGCGCAGCCCGGCCTCGCCTTCGGAAACTGGGAAGGTGCAGTCGACGACGCAGGCGCCCCCGGCCAGCGTGGCCGCGAGCGCCGCGAACTCGGCGTTCGACAGCACCGGGCTTTCGAGCTGCAGCAGGTCGCACTGGCTGCTGTCCTCGTCCAGCACGTTGCCCAGGTTGCCCAGCCGCGTCTTCAACGTCATGACCCGCGTTTCCCGCAGGCTGTCGATCGGCGGGTTCGTGACCTGCGCGAAGGCCTGGCGGAAATAGTGGTGCAGGCCGCGGTACTTCTCGCTCAGCACGGCGATCGGCGTGTCGTCGCCCATGCTGCCGATGGCCTCGGCGGCGTCCTCGACCATCGGGTGCAGGATCATCTCCAGGTCCTCCAGCGTCGCGCCCACGGCCAGCTGCCGTCGGCGCAGCTCCTCGCCCTCGTACATCACGGGCTCGGGCGCGTCGGTCTTGACGATGTTGTCGATCTTGGTGATCCGCTCGGCCCACGCGCCGAAGGGCTGGCGGGCGGACAGCAGGTCCTTCAGCGCGTCGTCGGCATAGAACGTCGCGGTGTCGAGATCGACGGCGATGGTCTGCCCGGGGCCGACGCGGCCCTTGGCGATGATCTCGGTCTCCGGGAACTTCACCATCCCGGTCTCGGAGCCGACGACCAGCAGGTCATTCGATGTGACGGTGTAGCGCAGCGGCCGCAGCCCGTTGCGGTCGAGCCCGGCGATCACCCAGCGCCCGTCGGTGGCCGCGATGGCGGCCGGGCCGTCCCACGGCTCCATCACCGCGTTGCAATACAGGAACATGTCGCGGTGCGCGTCCGGCATCGTCGCGTCCTGGCCGACGCTGGCCGGGATCATCAGCGCCTTGGTCATCGGCGCGTCGCGCCCGGCGCGGACCAGCAGCTCGAACACGTTGTCGAGCGTCGCGGTGTCCGATCCGCCGGCCTGCACCACCGGCTTGATGTCCTCGATGTAGATCCCGAGCTCGCCGGCATCGAGCCGGGTCTCGTGGCTTTTCATCCAGTTGATGTTGCCCTGGACCGTGTTGATCTCGCCGTTATGGGCCAGCATGCGGAACGGCTGCGCCAGCCGCCAGGTGGGGAAGGTGTTGGTGCTGTAGCGCTGGTGGTAGATGGCGAAGCGGCTGACGAAGCGCTCGTCGAGCAGGTCCGGGTAGAACTCGGTCAGGCTGGCCGCCAGGAACATGCCCTTGTAGATGATGCTCCGGCACGACAACGAGCAGATGTACATCTCGTGCACCTGCGCGGCGATGGCCTGCTTCTCGATGCGGCGGCGGATCACGTACAGGTCGCGTTCGAACTCCGCCGGGTCGCCGCCGCGGCCGCGGATCATGATCTGCTCGATCTCGGGGCGGGTCTGGTTGGCCTTCTCGCCGATGCAGGCGACCTCGATGGGCACCTGGCGCCAGC
>JAYUCA010000046.1:0-2382 GCA_043740535.1 Rhodospirillales bacterium
CTGCAAAAAAGCCCTCAATGGAATCACATGGTGGTGATTGTCACCTACGATGAAAACGGCGGGTTCTGGGACCACGCTGCTCCTCCGAAGGCCGATCGCTGGGGGCCGGGCACGCGCATCCCCGCAATCATCATTTCGCCATTTGCGAAGAAGGGCAAAGTGGATCACACCCCCTACGACACCACGTCAATTCTGCGTCTGATTACGCGGCGGTTTACCTTGCCTGTATTGCCGGGCATGGCCGAACGTGACGCGAAGATGAAGGCTCAGGGAAAGGCACCGCTGGGAGATTTGAGCGGCGCACTAAACTTTTTTCAGTAGTAGACTTGAGAACGGTCGTATGCGGCCTTCATAGGGAGAGAAATTGCAGATGTCAGGAAGTCAGATCCGATTCAAGTTCGCAGCCGCCGCCATGGCGCTCGGCGCAGTTTGTGTAATACGATCGAGGCGGTGCGGGGTGCTGAACGCGCTGGAGCGGGGCGAGCTGTCCGAGGTGGCGCCGATCGCCACGGGGCTGGTGGTGGACCTGCAGTCCCGCCGGGCGCTGTACAGCGCGATGCTGCTGCACGACATCGCCAAGGGCCGCGGCGGCGACCATTCCGAGCTGGGGGCGGAGCTGGCGCTGCAGATCGGGCCATCCATCGGGCTGTCCGCCGAGGAAACGGACACCGTGAGCTGGCTGGTGCTGCACCACCTGCTGCTGAGCCACACGGCGTTCAAGCGCGACATCGACGACCCCAAGACCATCATGGACCTGGCCGACACCATCCAGTCGCCGGAACGCCTGAAGCTGCTGCTGGTATTGACCGTCGCCGACATGCGCGCCGTCAGCGCCAAGGTGTGGAACGGCTGGAAGGCGACCCTGCTGCGGGAGCTGTATGCCCGCGTCGCGGACGTGCTGGCGGGCGGCCTGGCGACCACGGAACGCGACGTGCGGGTGGCGCGGGCCAAGGATGCGGTCTCCGCCCTGCTGGCCGACTGGCCCACCGGCGAGCGCAACTTCTTCCTCGGCCTCGGCTACCCCGCCTATTGGCTGAGCTTCGACCCCGAAACCCAGGCCCGCCATGCGCGCCTGGTGCGCGACGCCGAGGCGCGGGGCGCGCCGTTGACGGTCGATACGCAGCCCATGCCGGCGCGCGCGGTGACCGAGGTGACGGTCTACACCACGGACCACGCCGGGCTGTTCAGCCGGATCGCCGGCGCGCTGGCGGTGGCGGGCGCCAGCATCGTCGATGCCCGGATCCATACGCTGACCAACGGCAGCGCGCTGGACACCTTCTGGATCCAGGACGCGGCCGGCGGCGCGTTCGACGCGCCGCACCGCCTGGCCCGGCTGCACGTGCTGGTCGATCAGGCGCTGTCTGGCCGGCTGGGCCTGGACGGCGAGATCCGCCGGGCATCGAGCGTGCTGATCGGCCGGCGGATGCGGGCGATCCACGTGCCGCCGCGCGTCGTGATCGACAACCGCGCAAGCAACACCCATACCGTGCTGGAGGTGAACGGCCGGGACCGCCCGGGCCTGCTGCACGACGTGACGGCGGCGATCAGCGAACAGGGGCTGCAGATCGCCTCGGCCCACGTGACGACTTACGGGGTGCGCGCCGTGGACGTATTCTACGTCAAGGACGTGTTCGGCCTGAAGGTCGAGAACGAACGCAAGCTGGCGACCCTGCGCCAGGTATTGCTGGCGGCCTTGCAGGCGCCGGACTCGGATGAGGCCGTCGCCCCCACCCCGCCCCGCCGGCCTGTCGCCGCGGCCTGAAATCGGGACCAATCATGCTGTTCAACCGTGTGGATCGCCGGATCAGGTCCGGCGATGCCCAAAGAACGCTTGACATCGCCAGGCGCATCGGGAACAAATGACGAACAAGTCCTTAACAGGGATCGTTCCCTCAGCAACTTAGCAGGTGTTCCATGTCATACGCCAGCGTGACCTACGCCACCATCGGCGCCCCCAGTCTGCCGTCCAGTCTGCCGTCGCTGGCGCCGCACACTGTGCGGGCGTTGCGCCGGGCGCTCCGGCGGATGGTTACGCTGACTGCTTTCGCGCTGCAGAGCCTGGGCTTCGCGGCCGCACTGTGGATGATCCTGGCCGGTCCGGGCCTGATGACCGGGCACTGAGCCCGCCTTCTGCGATCTTGCTTGTGCAGGCTCTGGGCAGTCGCTTCTTGCAAATCATCGGGATTCTCCTAAAAGCGGCCGCAGAAACCTGCGTTGAAGCGCGGGCCTGAAGAAGATTCGGCACGCGCCGACTGCGGGAGACGGACCTAGAATGAGTGTCACCACATCCAATGCCGGCCTGCACCACGGGCACGCCATGACTTCGAACGAACGAAAGGTCATCGTGGCGTCGTCGCTCGGGACCGTGTTCGAGTGGTATGA
>JAYUCA010000047.1:0-2687 GCA_043740535.1 Rhodospirillales bacterium
GCACCCGCCTCGCCCTCGATCGCTTGCAGCCGGGCCAACTGCTTTCCGTACGCCTCCGTGGCGAGGAACCCAGGACGAACGTTCCCCGGTCCGTCATCGAGCAGGGCCACAGGGTGATCGGCCTCGAGGAGCACGCCGACGGCGCCGCGACCCTGTTCATCCGCAAGCAGCCGTAGGGCATGCGGCGGCTGCTCAGCCGCCGCAGACCAGGCTGGCCCGCAAGATCAGGGCGTCCACGCCGCCCGGATAATATGTTCGCCGCCGCCCCACCTCGGTGAACCCGGCCGTCCTGTACAAGCTTGCCGCGGGCGCGTTGATCACGGCCACTTCCAGAACCATCGACACGGCCCCACGCGCCGCGGCCTCGTCCATGGCCGCAAGCAGCAAACGCCGTCCGAGCCCGGTGCGCCGCACCTCCCGCGCCACCGCCAGCGTCAGTATCTCCGCCTCGTCCGCCGCCACGCGGGCCAGCACCATGCCGCCGGCGGGATCGATCCAGCCGAAGGCGCCCGGCAGGCTCAGCTGCAGCGCCATCGCGTCGGCCCCCCACTGCGCACCGGCGGGAAAGGCGCCGGCATGGATCAAGGCCAGCGCCGCCGCATGCGCCACGCCCGCCGGCTGCATCACCCGGCCGGCGCCGGCCGCAGCCCGGTCGATGCCCGCGCCTCCGGCGGATCGACATACCGCGGCAGCGCCGCCCGCCCGGGGGCCGCGGCGATGCCCGGCGGCGCGGCCCCGCGCACGTCGAGCACCTGCACGTCGAAGCCGCGTGCGGCCAGCCGGGCCGCCACCGCCGCGGCCGCGTCGCCCGCGACTGCCACTGGCCCGGCGGGCGCCGGCAGCGCGTCCAGGGCCAGCGCCACGATGCCGCCGCCGTCATCCAGGAAGACCCGGTCCCGCTTGCTGTCGATCGCCACCCAGACCGGCCTGGTCGCGGTGCAGGCCGCCCGCACGGCGTCCCCGATGCTCACGCCCCGCACCGGAACCGCCGCCCCCAACCCGATCCCATGCGCCAACGCCAGTGCCGCACGCACGCCAGTGAAGCTGCCGGGCCCCACGGTGACGGCGATACCGGTCAACCCGGACGCCTCGATCCCGGCCTCGATCAGCACGTCCCGCACCATCGCGGGCAGCGCCGCCGAGCTCCCCCGTCCGCCGGCCTGACGCCGTTCAGACAGCACGGCGCCATCGCGCACGACCGCCGCCGAACACCCGTCCAAAGCGGCATCGAGCGTCAGCACCGTGTTCATCGGGATCGGCCTGCCATCGCTACAGCAGCCGGCAGGCCTCGTCGAAGGTCAGCCGGGGCGCCCGTTCGGGCAAGGCCGCGGGGTCGCCATGGCCCAGCGCCACGAGGAAATTGCTCTTCCACCCGGTCGCGACCAGGAATTCGCTATCCACCTTGTCGTTGTCGAAGCCCGACATGGGTCCGCAGTCCAGGCCAAGCGCCCGGGCCGCCATCATCAGGTAGGCGCCCTGCAGCGTGCCGTTGCGGAACGCGGTCGCGGTCGCCAGGTCGTCGTTGCCGGCAAACCAAGCGCGTGCGTCCACACCCGGAAACAGCCGCGGCAGGTCCTCGTAGAAGCGCGGGTCGTGCGCGACGATGCACACCACCGGTGCGGCCAGCGTCTTCTCCACGTTCCCGGCCGACAACGCCGGCTTCAGCCGCAGCTTCGCCTCGGGCGTCCGAAGGAACATGAAGCGCGCGGGCGAGCTGTTGGCCGATGTCGGCCCCATTTTCAGAAGCTCGTACACCAGGCGCAGCGTGTCGTCCTCGACCGCGTCGTCTTTCCAGGCCGCATGCGTCCGCGCCGCCCGGAACAGCAGCTCCTGCCCTGCCCAATCCAGCATGGGTCAGGCCTCGACCTGCTCCACCGACACCACTTCCGGCACGTAGTGCTTCAGCATGTTCTCGATGCCGTGCTTCAGCGTGGCGCTGCTCGACGGGCAGCCGCTGCAGGCGCCCTGCATGTGCAGCCGCACCACGCCGTCGCGGTAGCCGCGGAACACGATGTCGCCGCCATCGCTGGCCACCGCGGGGCGCACCCTGGTGTCCAGCAGCTCCTTGATCTGATCGACGATCTCCTGATCCTCGGGGGCCACATCCTCATCGAGAGCGTCGCCGTCGCCGTCGACGACCGCGCGCCCGGCCACGAAGTGCTCCATGATGGCGCCCAGCACCTGCGGCCGCAGCGACTGCCAGTCCGACAGGTCGTTCTTGGTCACGGTGACGAAATCGCCGCCGAGGAATACCCGGGCGACACCCGGCAGCTCAAACAGCGCGGTGGCCAGGGGGCTGCGGCCGGCCAGGTCCGGCCCGGCGAAGTCGGCGGTCCCGGCGCCCATCACGTCGCGCCCGGGCAAAAACTTCAGCGTGGCCGGGTTCGGCGTGCCTTCGGTCTCGATGAACATGGAATAGCCCTCCTGCTGCGGGAGATTTGGCCAACATGGCGCAGCAACGCAAGGCCATGCATGCTACACACCAGCCATGCTGCTTCCCCGCCGCCTGCTGATTGGCGCTGCCGGCGCCATTTCCCTTGCCCGGGCGACGCCCGCGGGGGCTGAAACCGGCATGCTGCTGCAGGGCGCCCACCGGCTCACCATCCTGCACATCAACGACTTCCACTCCCGCCATCTGCCTGTCGACGACCGCGCGCTGACCTGCGCCCTGGGCAAGCCCACCTGCT
>JAYUCA010000048.1:0-1671 GCA_043740535.1 Rhodospirillales bacterium
GAAAT
Organism: Rhodospirillales bacterium; assembly: GCA_043740535.1. Taxonomy (GTDB): domain Bacteria; phylum Pseudomonadota; class Alphaproteobacteria; order Acetobacterales; family Acetobacteraceae; genus JBBROS01. The sequence continues at coordinate 6 of JAYUCA010000048.1, forward strand.
GGAACAGCGCGTTGACCAGGAACAGGATGACGACCTCGGTCCGGCCCGCCGCATCCGGTGCGCCGGTCCAGGCCAGCGCCGCCGAGGCAGCCGCCATCCCCAGGATCAGGGTCCACACCGGGCCGAACGCCCAATCGGGCGGATTGATCCGCGATTTCCGCAGCGCGCGGTACCATGGGCCGACCTCGGTCAGCAGGCCGCCGGCCGCAGCCAACACGATGGCGCCCGTTGCCGCGACGGCGATGGTCCAGAGGTCCGGCCAGATCAGGCGAAGATATCCCGCGGGCTGGCGGCGCGCAGTTCCTCGCCCAGCGCGATGCCGGCGCGGGCCGCGTCGGACTGCGCGCATTCCACCTGCCGCCGCAGCACGAAGCTGCCGTCAGCGCGGGCGACGAGGCCGGTCAGCGTCATGCGGCCGCCCTGCTGCAGTTGGGCGAAGGCGCCGATCGGCGTGTGGCAGGAGCCGTCCAGCTCACCCAGCAGCGCGCGCTCGGCGGCGGCCATCACGGTCGCGTCCTTGTCGGCGATGGCGGACAGCAGCGAATGCAGCTCGGTATCCGCCGCGCGGACGGTGATGCCGACGATGCCCTGGCACGCCGAAGGAAGCATGACGTCGGCGTCGATGATCACCGAGGCCTCGTCCTCCAGGCCCAGCCGGTTCAGCCCGGCCATCGCCAGCAGGCTGGCCGCGTAGTCGCCGCGCCGCACCTTGTCCAGGCGGCTGTGCACGTTGCCGCGGATGTTGCGTATCTGCAGGTCCGGCCGCGCCGCCAGCAGCTGCGCCTGGCGCCGCACGCTGCTGGACCCGATGACGGCGGCATGGGCGAGGCACGCATAGGGGTCGCCCGCCGGCGGCAGCGGCGTGTCCGGGCCCAGGATCAGCACGTCGCGCGGGTCCTCGCGCGGCAGCACGCAGGCGAGCACGACGCCGGGCGGCAGCTCGGTCTCCAGGTCCTTCAGGCTGTGCACCGCGAAGTCGATGCGGCCGTCCATCAGGGCCTCGTGGATCTCCTTGGCGAACAGGCCCTTGCCGCCCAGGTCCGCCAGACGCTCGCCCGTCACCTGCGTCGCGTCGCCGGTGGTGCGGATCGCGTGTTCCTGGAACACGTCCATGCCACGCAGCACGGGGCAGAATTTGGTCAGCAACGCCAGGAACATGCGGGTCTGCGTCAGCGCCAGCGGCGAGGCGCGGGTGCCCACGCGCAGCGGCAGGCCATGATGGTGCGGCTTCACCCGGGGCTTGGCGGTCGCTGGCGCCTGTGGCACGCCCGCGGTCTTGGTCGTCAGGTCCATCGTCATCCCCCAGGTGCCTTGCTTCTTGTGGCGCTGCACGCGCCAGTGTGGATGGTCAGCGTTGCGAAAAACACGGTCATGGCGCGAAAGGCCCGTTCATCCGCACGATCGCCAGGTTCAGGATGCCGGCGAAGGCGACCCACCCCAGATAGGGCAGCAGCAGCCGGCCGGCGGCGGCCGACAGCGGCCACAGCACCGCGACCAGCAGCGCGATCGACAGCCAGAACGGCACGACCTCGATCAGCGCCCAGTCGGGCCGGCGGAAGCGGAAGAACAGCTCTGTCCAGGCGATGTTCAGCAGGCCGTTGACCGCGAACAGCACGATGATCCGGCGGCGCAGCGCCACGTTGGGGGCGGCGCGCCAGGCGATGAC
>JAYUCA010000049.1:0-5687 GCA_043740535.1 Rhodospirillales bacterium
CAGGCAGCAGCAGTGTGGTGATAGATGGACCAAACTCCATGGGCTCCGTCATGCGGTTCATGCGCATGACCACCCAGTGCAAAAAAGCGGGGATGTTGCCGCCTGCACCCCTGCCAATGCCGCGGCACTGGCAGGCGCCGGCGCCCGCGCCTCGATCAACGCAGCCGTCAGCTCCCGGTCGTCATACAGCAACGGCGCGCCGAACAGCGCCGCATAGCCCGCGGGCGGCAGCGGGCTGCCCGATGACAGGTTGTCCGCCAGCGCGTTGTGCGCATGCCCGACCAGCACGCGGCCGTGGCCCACGCGCAGCATCTCCGCCGCAACATGCGGCTTGTTGGGCAGGAAGTAGAACGCGTCGTGGCAGAACACGGTCTCGAAGGCCCGGTCGGCGAAGGGCCACGGCTCGGCCGCGTCGAAGCAGATCAGCCGGGCGCCACAGGCCAGGTGGCGCCGCGCCAGCCAGAGTTTCGCGAACACGATATCCCCGCCCGCCGCCGTCCCGCGCTCCCGCTGGAACTCGCGCAGGAAGTGCCCGGCGCCGCACGCCAACTCGAACACCGGGCCCGGCCCCGCATGCGCCTCGGCCAGCGCCAGCCCGGACAGGAAGGTGGGGTCCGACCACCGGTGCGCGAAATAAGCGCCGACCGCCCCGAAGGCCAGCAGGTCCATCGCGTCACGGAAGCTGATGGCGGCGGCGTCGCGCACCAGGTGGCGGCGGTCGGCCTCCGCGGGCGGCGGCGTGCGGGCCCAGTTGTCCTGGTCGGCCAGCAGCAGCACCAGCGCGTCATCGGCACGGCCGTCATCCAGCGCGGCCAACGCCGCCTCCGCCAGCGCCCGCCGATCGGCGCGCAGGAACGGGATCTCCTCGACGACCGGCCAACGCTCCGCCCCTGCAATCAGCGAGTGCCCCGTGTCCGCGTGCAGCGCCAGCCCCGAAACCGGGCTGCGGAGCATGTCCCCGGGCCAGCGGCTCACGGCAGCCCGGCGTGCTGCAGCACCGACATGTGGAAGGCCTTGGTCGGCCCGGCATGGACCAGGTCCATCTCATCCAGCGCCTGATCGATCGTGAAGCGGGCCACCTGGTCGTAATGGCGCATCTGCAGCACCCGGTCGATCACGTCGGCGGCATGGAACGCGCGGCCATCGGGCGTGGACGCGTCGGGGATGGTCGCAAGCGCCTGCTCGGTGCGCCGGCGCAGCGCGTCGGGCAGCGTCGCCAGCTCGCGGGCGAACAGGCGCTGCAGGATCGGCGTCAGATGCGCGCCCAGCAGCATCTCCCCGGCAAAGCCGCTGTCGGGCAGCACCGCGTTGTGCAGGTGGTGCGCCATGCCGGCCAGGAAAACCGTCGCCGGGTCCGCGCCATAGCGGGGCGCCAGCACGCAGCCCAGGACGGCCACCACGAAGCAGTGGTCGCCATGGCTCTCGGGCGGCTCCAGCACGATGCGCGGCTTGCCCGGGCAGGTGGCCCCCGCACGGGGCTGGCGGATCAGCGCCTCCGCGAACTCCGGGGCCGGGCCGCCATGCATCGCCTGGCCCGTCACGCCCCGCAGCAGGCTGGCCAGGCGGTGGTCCAGCGGAGCAGCCACTTCGTCGAACGCGCGCAACAGCACGGCGCGGACATCCTCGCTCGACAGCCCTGCCGCCCCCAGCACGCCCGCATCGATGCCGCCCAGCCGGGCTGCCGCCAGCGCGTCGGCCGTGGCGATCATCGCAACCTGGTCCGCATGCTGCCCCGCCAGCAACGCGCCCCACGCGCCACGGAACAGGCGTGAAGCCAGGCTGTCCGGGCTCGATGCGTCGCGAAGGCGCTTCAGGTCGCACAGCTCGGCCGCCAGCGGCACGAAGGCCGCCAGTGCCGTTCCAGGATCAGGCGCGTCCAGCATGGCTACCTCGTCTCCGGCGGAGCGCGGCGCCTGCTGCGGCCCCTCGCCCCAGCCCACCCCTGCCAGGCAGGGCGCCCGCGTATGGATGCCTTATGACCCTAAGCCGCCAGCCATTCCAGCAAAGACCGCTCCTGGACCGCAAAGGCGTGTTCCTCGCGCTTCCCCGCCGGGGTCATCGGCGCCTTGAAGAACAGCCCCAGTTGCTCCTGGATGCCGCCCTTGCCGCGCTGCCGCGCCAGGTCCAGCACCCGGGCGATCTCGATCACCAGCGGGGCCGCCAGGATGCTGTCCCGGCAGAGGAAGTTGACTTTGATCTGCATCTTCTGGCCCAGGAAGCCCACCAGGTCGATGTTGTCCCAGGCTTCCTTGTTGTCGCCGCGCGGCTTGTAGTAACGGATATCGACCAGGTGGTCCTCGACGGGATACCCCAGGATCTGGTCCAGCACAGACCCCTTGGTGTTCAGCTTGCTGGCCAGGCTGTCGGGGTTCTCCAGCGCCAGGCCGTCCCGGTTGCCCAGGATGTTGGTGCTGTACCACCCCTCGACGAACAGCGACCGCGCTCGGAAGGCCGGCGCCAGCACCGTCTTGATGAACGTCTGGCCGGTCTTGCCGTCCTTGCCGGCGACGGGGACGTTGTTGCGCTCGGCCAGCGTCGTCAGCGCCGGCACATCGGCGGCCAGGCTGGGGGTGAAGTTGCCGTATGGCACGCCTTCGGTGATGGCCGCATAGGCATACAGCATGGCCGGGCTGATGGCCGGGTCGCTGCTGTCCAGTCCGCGCTCGAACCCCTCCGGCGTCTTCAGCGCCACGGCGTTCTTGTCCGGCCACCGCTCGACGGAGGCGAGGTTGATCATCACCAGGTTTTCCATGCCGGACGCCTGCCGATGGCGGCGGATGTCGTCCCGAATGCGCTCGACCGCCTCGCGATGGTCCTTCGCCGCCACCTTGTTCGCGCCATCCACGTTCTTGCAGAAGTCAACGCTGCCTACGGCGGGCCACGGCGACATCGCCGACAATGCCGGCGCGACCAGGTCCGCCTGATCCCGGTCCAGCACCCGATGCTCGCGCACCGCGCTGTCCAGGTTCTCCCCGTGCAGGTCCCAACCGGAGAAGTGCAGGTTCCGATACGCGGCGATGCCCGGCGCCGACACGCCCGCCAGCGGCAGCCCCGCCATGTCGTTCGACCCGGCCCGCAGCATCTCGATGCCGGCGGCGGCCGTGGTGGCGACTGCGCCGCCCATCCCCACCACCATCACGCCGACGCGCCGGCCGGTAAGCGCGGCATCCAACCCGGAATCAGGCATAAATCATCTCTTTTTGTTCAAGGCCAGGCCAGGATGGCCGACCAACAGGTGACGACTTAGTTAGGGAGGCATTCTCGTCCGGAAACCCGGGCGCCGAACATACGACCGCGTGAGGATCGAAGCACATCCGCCCCGCGCCCACTCTCTACTCACGGCCTGTGGCTACAATGCGGCGTTGTTGCAGGCAATATCAGCCACCCTCGCTTCTATGCAGCACGTCGCGCATATCCGATCCGCGATGTTCCGAATCCGTGTCGGACAACCGCTCCATGTGCACGCTGTGGTCGCCGTCATGCCGCATGATGTCCTGCTCGCGCTTGCCCTGCAGCCGGTCCAGCACGAACACCCGGTCCAGCCCTTCCTCCTGCGCCACCAGCCGGGCGGCCGCGATGGCCTCGTCGAAATACATGAACGACCCGTCGGGATGCCGCGGGTGCGTCGTCTGGCCATGCCGCCCGGTCAGCACGATCTGGACCGTCGGGCGGGCAGGGTCGTCCTCCTCGAACCGCCGCAGGACGATGACCTGGGGCCCCGGCCCTTCCGGCATCGGGTCGTGCGGCGCAAGGGTGATGGTGTCGATCATAGTGAAGCCTCCGACCCATGAACGCCGGGCCGCCCGCCGGGTTCATTCCAAAACGGGCACACGAAGCCGCTCGGCCCAGGGCCGAAGCGCCGTCAGGATGCCGGGATACAGCCCCACCCCGTCACGCAGCATCCGCGCCCGCAGCGCCAGCCCCCGCGCGCCGGGCAGCCGGACCGGCGGCCCCCCGGGCCGGGCCGGGTTGGCAAGCGCGGCTTCGGCCAGCCAGCCCGACTGGCGCAGGAACGCGTCGCCGCCGCCGAACGCGCCCGGGTCGATGACCTGGAGATAAACCGCCGCCCCCCAGCCCTCGCCCGGGTCCGCCCGGCCGAAGCCGCCGAGCGCGGCCGTCATCGCCTCCACCAGCAGACCCAGCGCGAAGCCCTTATGGCCGCTGTCGAGGCCCCCCAGCGGCAGGATCGTCCCGGGCGGCTCGGTGAACAGCGCCGCAGGGTCGTCGGTCGGCTCGCCGTTGGCGTCCAGCACCCACGCGGCATCCAGCCGCTTGCCCTCGGCCCGCAGCCGCCCCGTCAGGCCGTTGGTGGTGGTGGCGCTGCTGATGTCCATCAGGATCGGCTGGCCGGGGGTGGGGATGCCGGCCGCGATCGGGTTGGGCGTGATGAACGCCCGGGTGCCGCCGAACGGGGCGACGCTGGCGACGTTCGGGTCGCTGCTCATCAGCACGATCATCTTGCCCGCCTCGGTCACGCGCAGCAGGTAGGCCGCCAGGCAGGCGATGTGGTGGCTGCGCCGGATCACGACCGTCACCGCGCCATGCTCGGGCGCCCGCGCGAGCGCCAGGTCGATCGCATGGTGCACCAGCACCGGCCCCGGCAGCCGCCGGCCGTCCAGCAGGATGGCGCCGCCCCGGTCGGACACCGTCTCCGGCTCGCCCTCGGCGCGCATGGAACCGGACGCAAGCTCGGTCAGGTAGCCCGGCAGCAAAGCGAGCCCATGCGTCGTGTGGCCCATCAGGTCACCCTCCAGCAAGGTCTCGGCCACCAGGCGCGCCCGGTCCGCGCCAAGCCCCGAGGCCTGCAGCAGCGCGGTCGCATAGCCCAGCAGACGCTGATGGTCGATGAGTTCGGCGTCCATTCCAGGGCCCTCCGGTTCGCGCGCAGTGGAGCATGTCCGCCAGCGGCGCGAAACATGTCGACAGTGCCGACGCTCGCTTGTTAGCCTTGCACATAGATTGCCCCCCGGCCCGGCCGGAGAATGCGGCAACCCGAGGGAGGTTCCATGCGGTTCAAAGGTTTCCTGATGTTTGCGGCGGCCGCCTTGGCCATCGCCCCGGCCGCGCACGCGCAGACCAGACATTACAGCTTCGGCTACGACCAGCCGCGCTCGACCGGGTTCGGCGTCGCCGGCGACACCTTCGCGGCAGCGCTCGCCAAAAGCAGCAGCGGCACGATGCTCATCGACCAGTTCCCCGGCGCCCAGCTCGGGCAGGAGCCGCAGGCCCTGCAGAAGATCCGCACCGGCGACATCGACTTCCTGATCACCAGCACCGCCAACGCCGCCACCCTGGCGCCCGAGTCCGGCGTGATGAGCCTGCACTACCTGTTCCAGTCCGAAGCCCACCTGACCAAGGCCCTGGCCGACCCGGCCGTCGTCGGCGCCATGCGCGCGCTGTTCGACGAGAAGGTCACCGGCGTCCGCATGCTCGGCCTGGCCACGCTGGGGCTGCGCTACCTGTATGGCAAGAAAGAGGTCCACGGCATCGCCGACGTGAAGGGCCTGAAGATCCGGGTGCAGGCGACCGCGACCGAGGACGCGATCTTCCCGGCCTACGGCGCACAGACCGTCCACATGCCGTTCGGCAGCGTCTACACCAGTCTGCAGACCGGCGTCGTCGACATGGCCGAGAACGGCATCAACGTCTACGAGGCCAACAAGCACTACGAAACCGCGCCGATCATG
>JAYUCA010000050.1:0-13113 GCA_043740535.1 Rhodospirillales bacterium
TCATCGGCACCGCAAAGCGGCGTGGCATGGACGCATATCAGGCAATCAACGCGACATTGCGCGGACAAACCATCCTGTCGCCGGGTTGAGCAGTTACACCGCTTCAGGTAGATGAAGCGATCCTGCTCCAGTTTGTTGATTAAGAACGCGGAACCTCGTTTCAGGTCCAAGCAACCTGAAACGATACCGCTTCAGAGCCGGGCGGGCAGCCCCGGCTGACGCAGCCGCCCGGTCATGATCGCAGCCCCTGCGCCCGACAGGACCAGGGCGGCCAGCCACCGCGTCTGATCCCCCGGCGCCGCATCGCCCGCCAGCAGCAGGAAGAGCAGGCTGACCACCACCAGCGCCATGCGCGACCGCCCGCCACGGCGCGCCACCGCCAACGCCAGCCCGACGAATGTCACATACAGCCCGATCGACAACGCCCGCACCACGTCCAGCGCGGTTGCCGACAGCTCCGCCAGCGCCTCCGCCACCCGCCAGCTCAGCACATGCAGCGTGTCGAACATCCGGAACAGGAACCGGTCCGGCCCCACGAGGAAGATCAGCGCCGCCAGGCCAAGCCCGGCCACCCACGCCACCACAACAGGATCTCGTCGAGTCATCGGCGCCCGCACCCACAAAATGGCCGGCACAGCGCCGGCGTCACGTCAAATCGGGCCGCACCCGCCCGGAAACAAGGCGCCTGGAAAACAAGGCGCCGGGGAAACAAGGCCGCCTGAAAAACAAGGCGCCGGGGAAACAAGGCGTGGCCTACTCCTTCACGGCCCCCGTCAACGAGCTGACGTAGTATTCCACGAAGAACGAGTACAGCAGCGCCACCGGGATAGACCCGAACAGCGCCCCGGCCATCAGCGCGCCCCACTGGTAATCGTCGCCCTGCACCAGCTGCGTCAGCACCGCCACCGGCACCGTCTTCTTCTCGGAAGACTGGATGAACGCCAGTGCGTAGATGAACTCGTTCCACGACAGCGTGAAGGCGAAGATGCCGGCGCTGATCAGCCCGGGCACCGCCAGCGGCAGCGTGATCCGCCGCAGGATCTGCAGGCGCGTCGCCCCGTCGATCAGCGCGCACTCCTCCAGCTCGTAGGGGATCGACTTGAAGTAGCCGATCAGCAACCAGGTGCAGAACGGGATCAGGAAGGTGGGATAGGTCAGGATCAACGCCCACGGCGTGTCGAACAGGCCCAGCTTGAACACCATCGTCGCCAGCGGGATGAACAGGATGCTGGGCGGCACCAGGTAGGCCAGGTAGATGCCCAACCCCACCCAGTTGCTGCCCTTGAAGCGCAGCCGCTGGATCGCGTAGGCGGCCAGCACGCTGGCGAAGATGCTGATGAACGTCGCCGCCGCGGCGATCCCCATGGTCGTCATCAGCCATTGCGGGTAATCCGTGTCGAACAGCAGCTTCTTGACGTTCTGCAGCGTGGGCGACGTCACCCAGAACGGGTTGTGCTCCCTGTAGTTGTACAGCTCGTTGTTCGGTTTGAACGTGGTGACCGCCATCCAGTAGAACGGGAACAGCAGCACCAGCACGAACACCGACAGCGGGATATACAGCGTCACGACCCGGCGCGGGATGCTGTCCCAGTTCATCGCCCCCTGCCGTTCCGGGTTGAACCGGGCGGGGGCCTTCGTCTCGGCGGACGTGTCAGTCATTGCTCTCTCCCTGCTGCCACTTGCGCCGGGACAGTCCGAAATAGCTGCACAGCGTCGCCGCCATCAGGAACGGGATCATCGCCACCGCGATGGCCGCGCCCTCGCCCAGCTGGCCGCCGGGGATGCCGCGCTGGAACGCCAGCGTCGCCATCAGGTGCGTGGCGTTGACCGGGCCGCCGCGGGTGATCGCATAGACCAGCTGGAAATCGGTGAACGTGAACAGCACCGAGAAGGTCAGCACCACCGACAGCACCGGCATCAGCATCGGCAGCGTCACGTTGGTGAAGCGCTGCCACGGCGTGGCGCCATCCAGCATCGCGGCCTCATACAACGAGGGCGAGATCGTCTGCAGCCCGGCCAGCAGGCTGATCGCCACGAAGGGGATGCCGCGCCAGATGTTCGCCGCGATCAACGACAGCCGCGCGTGCCATGGCGTGCCCAGGAAGTCGATGTTGGTGTCGATCCATCCCAGGTTCTTCAACACGTAGGAGATGATCGAGAACTGCGGATCGTAGATCCACCAGAACGCGATCGCCGACAGCACCGTCGGCACGATCCATGGCACCAGCACGATCGCCCGGATCAGCGACTTGAACGGGATGTTGTGGTTCAGCAGCAGCGCCAGCCACAGCCCGAGCCCGAACTTCCCGACCGTGGCGACGCCCGTGTAGAACAGCGTGTTGGTGACGCTCAGCCAGAAGATGCGGTCGTCCCACAGGCTTTGGAAGTTCTCGAGCCCCACCCACACCCCGGCCCGGCCGATCCGCGTGTCGGTGAACGCCAGGTACATGCCCAGCCCGAGCGGATAGGTCAGGAACACCAGCAGCAGCCCGAGCGCCGGGAACAGGCAAAGCGCGGCCAGGAACGGCTTGTAGTCGAACAGCCGGATCAACCAGGTGTCGCGCGGCGGCGACCAGCGCCAGGCATGGGCGGGCGCACTCCCGCCGACAGCTACGTTCTCACTCATGCTTCCCCCGGGCGGACGCTCTTCGGCGCTGGACGCACGTACGATACCGGACCGACCCCGCGGACGCCAGCGCACTTGCTGCGGTTCGGTATCGGGTGCCAGATCGGCCATCATGCCAGGCACGCCGACCGCTCCGGACAGCACAACAGCCCCCGTTCATGTCATCGGCGCCAGCGGGCGATCGGGCCAGGCGCTGTGCCGGGCGCTGCTGGGGCGCGGGACCAGGTTCGTCCCCGTCGTGCGGAACGCCGCGCGGTGGGCCGAGACCGGCCTGCCGGGGGCGGCGCGGATCGCGGACCTCCAGGGCGATGGATTGACGGCGGCGCTGGCCGGGGCCGGGGCGGTCGTGTCATGCGCCCATGCGCGGCACATCCCGGCGATCCTCGCGGCTGCCCCGGCCAGCGCGCGCCTGGTCTTCCTGGGCAGCACCCGGAAATTCACGCGCTGGCCAGACGCCCACGGCGACGGCGTGCTGGCCGGCGAGTCGGCGTTCCACGCATCCGGCCGCGCCGGCGCGATCCTGCATCCCACGATGATCTACGGGGCCGAAGGGGAGGACAACGTGCAGCGCCTGGCGGCCCTGCTGCGCCGGCTTCCGGTCGTGCCGCTGCCGGGCGGCGGCCGGGCGCTGGTGCAGCCGATCCACCAGGCGGACTTGACGCACTGCATCGTGGCCGCGCTCGGCACCGACTGGAGGGGGCCCGTCAGCCTGGTCATCGCCGGGCCGGCGCCCCTGCCCTACGCCGATTTCGTGCGCGCGGTTGCGGCGGCGGCCGGGCTGCCGCCCCCCCGGATCGTGGGCGTGCCGTCCTGGATGCTTCTGCTGGCGGCGCCGCTGACCCGCGTGCCGGGCCTGCCGCGCATCGAAGCCGCCGAAATTCGCCGCCTGCTCGAAGACAAGGCGTTCGACATTGCCCCGATGCAGGCTAGTCTGGGCGTCGAACCCATGGCGCTGGCCGACGGCCTGGCGCTTACTTTCAAGAAGGCGCCCGCATGCCCGTGATCAACCGCATCGCCGAGTTCCACGCCGACATGACCGCCTGGCGCCATGATTTCCACATCCACCCCGAGCTGGCGCTGCAGGAAACCCGCACATCGCGCGTGGTGCAGGAGAAGCTGCGCGAGTTCGGCGTCGACGAGGTCCATACCGGCATGGCCACCACCGGCGTCGTCGGCGTCATCCACGGGCGCGAGCCCGGCCCTGGCATCGGCTTCCGCGCCGACATGGACGCGCTGCCGATCCATGAGGAGACCGGGCTGCCCTACGCCAGCCAAACTGCGGGCGTCATGCACGCCTGCGGCCATGACGGGCACACGACGATGCTGCTGGGGGCCGCGCGCTATCTGGCGGAGACGCGCAACTTCGCCGGCACCGTCTACGTGATCTTCCAGCCCGCCGAGGAGAATTTCGGCGGCGGCGAGATGATGGTCAAGGAAGGCCTGTTCGAGCGCTTCCCGATGAACCAGGTGTTCGGCATGCACAACTGGCCCGCCGTGCCCGAAGGCGTGTTCCACTGGCGCGACGGCCCCATCATGGCGGCGGTCGCCAACATCGAGATCACCATCACCGGCCGCGGCGCGCATGGCGCCCAGCCCCACACCGGCACCGACCCCATCGTCGTCGCCGCCGCGATCGTGCAGGCGCTGCAGAGCATCGTGGCCCGCAACATGGAGCCGGTGGAGGCCGGCGTCGTGACGATCGGCAGCATCCAGGGCGGCCACATCTACAACGTGATCCCCGAGACGGTGCGCATGCTGGGCACCGCGCGCTGGTTCTCGCCGAAGGTGGGCGACCTGCTGGAGACGCGGGTCAAGCTGCTGGCGACCCACATCGCCGAAGGTTTTGGCGCGATGGCGGACGTCGTGTTCCACCGCACCTATCCCGCAACCGTCAACGACCCCGAAGCCGTCCTGATGGCCCGCCGCGCCGCCGAAACCGTGCAGGGCGAGGCACGCGTCCAACACATGGAGAAACCGACCATGGGCGGCGAAGACTTCAGCTTCATGCTGAACGCCAAACAGGGCGCCTACCTTATGCTCGGCGCAAGACGCACCCCGGACGATGCCATGGTGCATCACCCGAAATACGACTTCAACGACGCGATCCTGCCGGTGGGGGCAAGCTGGTTCGTGACCCTGGCGGAGCAGCTGCTCCCGCGGGGCTGACCAGCCTGCCCTTCGTTACAGGATCGCTTGCCCGGCGAATATCGCCAGGGCGAGGAAGATCACGAAGATGGTGATGGCGATGAAGAACAGGATCTTCGCCACGCCAGCCGAGGCGGCGGACAGGCCCGTGAAGCCGAACAACCCGGCCACGACCGAGATGACGAAGAAAATCAGCGCCCACTTGAGCATCGGAACCCCCCTTGACCGGACTGCGCAATGAACGCGCGATCGACGGGATAGTTCAGCCGGGGCAGCCCACGGCAATCGCCCGTGGCCGGTTTCCGCGGCAATTCCGTCATGACCGGTCCTTGGGTCGCGCCCCAGGATCGACCCGGCCACCGACGCGCCGGCAGCCGCACCGGTACCGGGCATGAAGTGGCATGTTGCAACCCGTTCGTCCGGCCCTTCCTGGACCGCGTGGATGCCCGGGTCGGCGCCCGGGCATGACGGAATGGGAACGGATTTACCATATGCGAATCGCCTGCGGGGCAGCCCGGTCATGTTGTGGCGCGCCCCTGCCCTGGTATAGCCTTGTCGCCAACAGCCGCGCCGACGGCCTGACCATGGAGGACACGATGCCCAGCCGCTTGACCCGGCGTGCAACCATGGGCGGCGCCCTCGCGCTGCCCGCCATCGCTGGCCGCGCCGCCGCCGCACCCCGCCTGCTCCGCATCTCCCACCAGTTCCCCGGCAGCGCCGGCGACACCGGCGATTTCCGCGACCGCATGTGCCGCCGCTTCGCCGACCAGGTCACCCAACGCACCGGCGGGGAGCTGACGTTCGCGGTCTATCCCAACGCGTCGTTGATGAAGACGCTGGCCCAGTTCAGCAGCCTGCGCAAAGGCGCGCTCGACATCGGCCTCGTGCCGCTGACCTACGCCGGCGGCGAGATCCACGAGATGAACATCACCTTCATGCCCGCCATCGTCACCAGCTACGCCCAGGGCTACGCGTGGCGCACCAGCGCCGTCGGGCGGGAGCTTGTGGGCCTGCTCGACCAGAAGGGCATCGTGCTGGTCAGCTGGATGTGGCAGTCGGGCGGCATGGCGTCCCGCACGCGGCCGCTGATCGAACCGTCCGACGCGCGCGGCATGAAGATCCGCGGCGGCTCACGCGAGATGGACGAGATGTTCGGCGCGGCCGGCGCTTCCGTGTCCTCGATGCCGTCCAACGAGGTCTATGTCGGCATGCAGACCGGCGTGATGGACGCGGCCTGCACCAGCAGCAGCAGCTTCATCTCGTTCAAGCTGCACGAGACCTGCAAGCACCTGACGACGCCGGGCCAGCGCAGCTTCTTCTTCATCCTGGAGCCGATCCTGGTCTCCAAGGCCATCTGGGAAACCCTGACCAAGCCGCAGCAGGAGGCGATGCTGGCCGTGGGCGAGGAGATGGTCCCCTTCAACCTGGCCGGCGCCCAGGCGGACGACATCGAGATGTCCCGCCTGTTCGGCGCGGCCGGCGTGGCGCTGCACCCGATGGAAGACGCGACCGTGCAACGCTGGCAGGACGTGGCCCGGGCCTCGGCCTGGAAGCAGTATGGCGAAAAGACCCCGCTGGCCGCCAGGATGCTGAAGCTGGCGGAAGGCGTCACGGCCTGATCCCAGGTGAACGGCGCGTAGAGCTGCGAAGCAGTCCAGGTCGGCCAGACCGGATCTATCGGTCCTGGATCGCTTCGCAAGGGCCCGCGATGACGGGTCAGCCTCGGAGGGCGGATAAGCGCAGCGCCATCCGCCGCTCCAAGCGGACCCAACCCAAGAGGCGGAAGACGATTCGCTTTTCCGCCCTACGCGGGGCTGCGCCTGTGGAGCTTGTGCAACGTCAACGCCCCCGCGCCAACCGCTGCTCATAGGCCTGGACCAGCCGCGTCATCGGGAACAGCAGCGCGAAGTAGATCAACGCCACCACCGTATAGGTCTCGAGCGGCCGATACGTGTCGGCGGTGATCAGCGTGCCCTGATACAGCAGGTCCGGCACCGCGATGGTGCTGATCAGCGACGTGTTCTTCAGCTGGATGATCGACTGGTTCATGAACGGCGGGATCATCCGCCGCACCGCCTGCGGCAGGATGACGAACCGCATCGCATGCCGCCAGCGCAGCCCCATCGCCCGCGCCGCGTCCCATTGCCCCGCCTCGATCGACACGATGCCGCCGCGGAAGATCTCCGCGTAGAACGCGCCCGTGTAGAACGACAGCACCAGCGTCGCCGCCACCGCCGCCGGGATCTGGATGCCCAGGATCACCGGCAGCGCATAGTAGAACCAAACGATCTGCACCAGCAGCGGCGTGCAGCGGAAGATCTCGATGAACCCCACCAGGGGGATGTTCACCAGCCGCGACGGCGACAGCCGCGCCAGGCCCAGCAGCAGCCCGATCAGCAGCCCCAGGGCCACCGTGCCGGCCGTGTAGACCAGCGTGTAGCCGATGCCGACCCAGAACAGATGCGTGTAGCGGAGCAGGAAGCCGAAGCTCCACTCATACCCCACCCGTCAGGCCCCGCTGGCTGTCAGAACGTCACTTCCGGGGGCACGTCATCGGGGGTGACGCCATTCAGCGCCAGCCCGGCCAGCAGCCAGTCCCGCACCTGGCCCACGCCGCGGTTGTAGTCCACCCACGCGTTGATCACGTCGACGAACCGCGTATCCGGCTCCCGCCGCACGCCCATGGCGCTCGGCAGCGCCACCAGCGGCCCGCCCAGCAGATGGAACGGCCCCAGCGCACGGTTCTTCGCCACCGTGCTGAGCCCCAGGATCGTCGCCAGGATGAACACGTCCGCCCGCCCGGACTGGAACATCAGCGTCGCCTCGTCCCGCGACTTCAGCGCGGTGATCTCGGCCTTCGGCGCGAACCGCCGCGCCGCGACCTCATGCAACGACCCCAGATCGCAGACGATCCGCACCTCCGGCTTGTTGATGTCGGACCACGTCTTCGGATCGAACCCCTTTTTCGCGAGGCAGCCATACGGATGGATGAAGAACGGCTTCGTGAACGCGATCACCAGCGCCCGCTGCGGCGTGGGGTTCAGCGCGAACGCCAGGTCGATCTTGTTGCTCTGCAGGTCCAGCACCGACCCGGCATACGTGCTCTCGACGTATTCGAGCTTCGCGTCGAACACCTTGGCGATGTCGCGCGCGAACTCGATCGCCGCACCCTTCCACTCGCCGCTGGCCAGATCCTTGGAGAAGTACGGCGGCTCCCCCGGCAAGGCCGCGATTCGCAGCACCTTGGTGCGCGACACCCGCTCGAACGTGCTCTCCGCGCCGCCCGGCCCCCCCTGCGCCCGCGCCTGTCCGATCCAGCCCGCGGCCATCAGACCGGCTGCGCCCGGCATGAGCCCGGCGGCGCCTGCAAGGCCCCGGCGATTGAGCTTGGTCATGCTTGTCCCCTTATCTTCACCTGGTCCGGGCCGGCCACCCCGCCGCCACGGCGGCGGCGCCGTCCCGACGCAGCAGGCCGCGAGTGAAGCACGCGGCCCCGCCTATGGAAACCGGGTTCGGGAACCGCAATCAGGGAAACTGCTGGGGCGAACGACGGGTCTCGAACCCGCGACATCCAAGACCACAACCTGGCGCTCTACCAACTGAGCTACATCCGCCACCGAGCAGGCCGGCTGTTTAGAACCGCAGACGGGTAGGCGTCAACGGCAATGCGAACCGGAAGCCCAAATAGCGTACGGCGTGGCCGCATTGTCCCTTCGGCCGATCAGCGCGCCTTCAGGCCGCCCGCACGACGCGCGCCTGTGCCGCCGGCTCCACGATCTGCCCGGCGCGCCAGTAGATGCCGACCGGCGCGATCGAGACCTGCAGATCCGTGCGGGCGCCGACGATCGACGCATCCCCGTCGGTCCATTGCAGGCCAGGTTCCGCGGCATACCAACCATGCGCATCGCCGGGGCGATGCAGCACGCCGTCGGCGACGATCCTGAGCACGGCCACCCCGAGCCGGCGGTGATCGACGCTGGCGGGCGCCGTCTGCGCCGGCACGAACTGCCGCGACACCAGCCGGACGGCGCGTGCGCCCGCCGGCAGCGCGAAGCGATACTCCGAACCCTTCCGCGTTCCGCGCACCACGATGCCGTCCGCCAGCACATGCAGGTCCGGGTCACTGGTCAGCGCGTGACCCAGCAACGCCGCGCGGTCCAGCAGCGCCTGCCGCGTGCGTTGCAGCACCGGACCCTCGTGCACCAGCGGGGCGCATGCCTTGTCGGCCCAGATGGACAGCGCGTGCGCCGGCAGCACGACGACGGTCGTCGTCTCGCCCTCGAACATGGCCCGGTTGCCGGTATCCAGGAAGCTCTCGGCCGGCAGGCCCTCGGCCACGATGATCGAATGGCGCTCGAGTTCCACGTGCACATACGTCACCTCGTTCCACGTTTCCTGAACGACAGTCGCGCCGTTGATCAGGTAACGGACCGGGATCAGCGACCCGTCCACGTACACGGCATGATCCGGGCTGAGCAGCACATCGCGGGCGGGCACGCCCACGGCCAGCGCGCCTCCATGGATGCGGACCGGCATCACGTTGTGAGGGTCAGGGTGCAAACCGCAGGCCACCCGCCGCTGCCCCACCCAGATGACCGCGCGCGCTGAGCCATCCAGCGACGTCACCATGTCACCCGCCTGCAAGGTCTCGACGGCGACCTCCCCATCCGGGGTGCGGAGGCGGGTGCCCTTCACGAAGCACGGGACGCTGGGGTCGGCCGTCCCGTTGACCGGGGCGTCGTTGTTGAACGCGAAGTTCGTCAGGGTGAGCGGAAAATCGGCGATCGCGGATTTCAGCGTGTAGGTGATCACGGCGAGCGGCGACCCTGCCGGCTGACCCGCGCCGCCGTCGCTGGCGAAGCCGCCCAGCACAACGCTGCCAGGCGTCCCGCCATTCGTGACGACGGTGTATCCTGCGGCGCCCACCCCGCTGACGAACGTCGCTTGCGCGGTGCTGTATCCAAGCTGGAGATCGAAATTCGACACCGGGACGCCATAGCCCGCTCCGGAGAGGATCGTCAGCGTCATCGTCGTCCCGATGACGGATGTCGTGAATTGGAGTGGCAAGGGCATGATCGTCTCCTCAATCCCTGACGTTTATCCCGCGTACTGTTCGACGACGCAATCTGTTCATGTCCCGCTCACTCGCCGCGCCCCGCGAACGCCAGGGCTTTTTCCAGCCGCAGGTCCTCCCGCACCGTGTCGCGCCGGATCTGCGCGTTCATCCGCTCGGCCCGGGCCTGCGCGATGCCGACCAGCAGCCGGGCCATCCATCCCGGCAGGCTGCCCCAGCGCCGCAACCGCCAGCCCATGGCGGCGATCATGCGCGATCCGCCGAAGCGTTCGAAGAACTCGTCATCCGTGCTCACCACCGCCTCGAAGCTGCCTGCGTCGCCCTGCCGGGCGCAGCGGCCGAACAGTTGCCGGTCGATGCGGGCGCTCTCGTGGAACTCCGTCAGTATCACGTGCAGCCCGCCCGCCTCGCGCACCGGCTTGCTCAGGCGGATGTCGGTGCCGCGCCCGGCCATGTTGGTCGCCACCGTGATGCAGCCGGGCTGCCCGGCGCGCGCGACGACCATCGCCTCCTCCCGGCTCTGCTGCGCATTGAGCACCGAGGGGGCAAGCCCCGCCTGCTGCAGCAGCGCCGCCACATGCTCCGACGCGCCCACCGAACGGGTGCCGACCAGCACGGCGCGCCCGGCCGCCGACACGGCCCGCGCACGCTCCACCACCGAAGCCCATTTCGCCGCGGACCCGTCCAGCACATGCACCCCCCCGTGCCGGCGCTGCAGCGGATGATGGGTCGGCACCCGCAGCACCCGCAGGCCATACACCGCCGACAGCTCTGCCCGGCTTTCCGCGGCGGTGCCGGTCATGCCGCACAGGTGGCCATAGCGCGTGAAGAACCGCTGGTAGGTCAGCCGCGCGATGGTCCGCCGGGCGCCCGAGATATCGACGCCCTCCTTCGCCTCGACCATCTGGTGCAGCCCGTGTTCCCAGGTGCGGTCGGGCATCACCCGCCCGGTGTATTCGTCGACGATCTGCACCTTGCCCTCGGCGACGACGTACTGGGTGTCGCGCTCGAAGAACCGCAGCGCGGTCAGCGCCTGCTCCGCCAGCTCCTCCCGCGCCCGGCGCAGGCCCCACAGGCCATCGAGGCCAGCGGCCAGCAGCGCCAGCCGGCGCCGGCCCTCCGGCGTCAGGCCCAGCGTGCGGCGTTCCGCGTCGACGGTGTAGTCCGCCCCCAGCTCCAGCCGGCGGGCGAGGTCCAGCGCCGTGGGATAAAGCGCTGCCGTAGCGTCGCCGTCCGGCGCGGACAGGATCAGCGGCGTTCGCGCCTCGTCGATCAGCACGCTGTCCGCCTCGTCCACGATCGCGACATGCAGCCCGCGCAGCAGCAGCCGCTCCTGCGGCCGCGCGCCGCCCGGGCCACCCACCAGCTCATCGACCGCCAGGCGGGTGTGCGACCGGCGCACGCCCAGCGCCATCCGGTCGCGCAGGTAGTCGAACACCAGGTCCTTGTTGGTGCAGTACACCACGTCGCGCCGATACGCCTCCCGCCGTTCCCCGGGCGGTTGCCCGCCCATGACCAGCCCCACATCGAGCCCCAGCGCGCCGTAGACGGGTCCAAGCTGCTCCGAGTCCCGCTGCGCCAGGTAGTCGTTCACGGTGACGACGTGCACCGGCCGGCCGCACAGCGCGAACAGCGCCGCCGGCAGCAGCGCGGTGATGGTCTTGCCCTCGCCCGTCTCCATCTCCGCCAGCACGCGGCCGAGCATCGCCGCCCCGCCCATCAACTGCACCCGGTGGTGGTTCAGGCCGAGGTGCCGGCGGGTCGCCTCCCGCGTCATGGCGAAGGCCGTGGCAACCAGCGCAGGGTGCAGCCCGTCGGTCACCAGGCGGCCCCGCAGCGCCTGCGCCGCCTCCCGGAAGCGTCGATCGGGCAGGTCGCGCATGGCCGGCGCCAGCGCGTGCGCCGCGTCGGCGACCCGTGCCGCCGCCCGCCGGCGCCAGCCGCGCAGCAGGCTGCCATCGACGGAAGACCATGATGCGGCGATGGCGCGGTCGATCGGCCCCGGCGGCGGGTCCGACCGCTCGGCATAGGGCGCCCCTGGGGCCACATGCAGCCGGCGCCGGTCCTGCGCTGCGGCGAACACCGGCTATGCCTGCAGCCGCGACAGCAGCAGTTGCCGCACGTGGCGGTAGATCTGCTCGCCCATCGGCTCCCACTCATGCTCCAGCCGGACATGGACCCGCGTGCCGAACTCGTCGCCCGGCGCATCGACGGGCAGGACGATGTCGATCTGGAAGGTCCGGTGCAGCGTCTTCAGCCCCTTGCCGTCCCGCGGGTCCACCGCCACGCTGCCGCCGCCGGCCGTGCCCAGCGCCTTGCTGGGCAGCGCGTCCCGGCCGGACGGCGCCTCCCGCACGATCCGCGTCGTGAACACCTGGTCGGGATGCCCCGCGACCTGCACCTCGGCGCGTCGCAGGCGGGTGCGCACCAGGTCCAGGTCGTCCTGCGCCACCGTGGCGCGCACCACCCGTCCGCCCTGCGCCGGCAGCACATAGCCGATCAGGTCGCCCTCATGCAGGAACCGGCCTTCGAGGTCAGCCAGTTGCGGCACCGCCAATGTGCCGGCCGCCAGGCTGCGCGCCACCAGGCGATGCACGCGGGCCTGCACCTGGGCCAGCTCCGCCTCGGCCTGGCCCAGCTCGGTCCGCGTGACGATCGCGTCCACCAGCTTGTTGAACTGCTCGGACTTGTACTGCGCCTGCAATTCCGCGACCCGGCCCTGCAGCCCGTCCAGCCTCGCCTGCAGCGCCGGGTCGGCGCTGAGGGCGATCGGGGTTCCGGCCGCGATCGTCTGCCCCTGTTGTGCGAGGATGCGCTGCACGAAGCCGTCCACGCCCGCCCGGACCATCGCCGTTTCCGGCAGCCAGACGACTCCCTCGGCCATCGTGTGGTGCGGCGCGGGGATCAGCAGCAGCAGCCCGGCCGCCAGGCCCGCCCCGGCCAGGGTCGCGCCCACCGCGCGGCGGCGCACGCGGCGCAGCCCGGGGCTCGCCACCACATGCCAGGCCGCCTTGCCGAGCGGGATCAGCACGGCGCTGGCCAGCGTCCAGCCCGCGACGGCCACGCCCAAGGCGAGGTAGTGGTCCGCGAGGAACAGCGCGATCCCGAACGTCACCACCAGGCGATAGACCGTCGACAGCGGGGCATAGGCCAGGAACCACAGGCGCTCCCCTGCCGTGGCCGCGAAATCGCGCATCTCCGGCCGGGCGAACACATACCGTTCGGCCAAATGCGACCAGTAGCGCGTCGCGCGCTGCCCCAGGTTGGG